>CAKZKY010000299.1 GCA_937124575.1 uncultured Pseudomonadota bacterium
CCTAAGAGGGAGCAAGCGATGATACTGGCAAAGACTCGTGGCGTATCCATAATATAGATCGCATCCACAATTAAGAACCCCAATCCTTTATAGGCCCCGAAGACCTCTCCGACAACCGCACCAATGACCGCAAGGGTCCACGCCACTTTAAAGCTGGCAAAGATCTGCGGAAGGGCAAAGGGGAATTGGAGATACCAGAATTTTTGCCAGCGCGTGGAATGGTAGGAATCCATCCATTTTAACTCCAAGGCTCCGACTGAGGCGAGGGATTTAAACGTCGGCCCCAGGACAGGAAAGAAGACGCAGATGATGGCTGTGATTACCTTAGACCACATTCCGCTTCCGAAGATGATGACAATCGGTGCCGCAATGGCCACAATGGGAGTACTATTGAGAATAACTGCATAGGGATAGAACATCTCCTTCAAAGGCTGAAACCAGAGAAAGAGGATGGCGGTAAGAATGGCTGATAGGGAGCCGATGATAAATCCAATCCCTGCCTCCAGCAAGGTGACCAGTGTATGCATGGCAAGGAGTTTGAATTTGACAATGATATAGGAGAGGATGACCGAGGGGGCGGGAAGGAGAAATTTGGGGATCTCCAGCCATCTTACCAGAAGTTCCCACAGGAGAAGAATGCCAAGGATGGAGCCGATGGAATAACGATTCATCTTTTAAGGTTTCGGGTTTAAAAATTGATTGACAATGTTTAAAACATGAAACCTGAAACATGAAACTATTTCATTTAGAGGCCATTCTGTTTCATATATCTGCCCTGATAAAAAGCCTCTCCCTCCGTGCGCTGTAGAACAATCTGGCATATCTTCACACCGGGTTTGAGCACAAGCGGAAAAGGAGCGAGGTTTCCGATTTCAAGCACCTGACGGTTGTTGACTCCAGGTTGGACGAAGCCTGCTGTCATATGAATCACCAGACCCATCCGGGCAAACCGACTCCTTCCTTCCAACCATCCGCAAATGGTGGATGGCAATTTTATCCTTTCAAGCGTAATTCCCAAAACGGTTTCCCCTGGCATTAATGTAAAAGAATCTTTGACTTCCAGAAGCTCTGTGAGATCTTCTACAGAGATTCCATCCTCCACCACACAGGCGTTTCTCAGTTTTTTAAAGACCCTGAACTCATTGCCCAATCTGAGGTCAATGGATCCTGGGCCCACATGATCCTCTTCAAATGGTTCAATTTCGATATTTCCGATGTGAATCTCCTTAAGAATCTCTTCCCTTGTCAAAACCCCCATAAATCACCTCAGCATCAAACTCCCTGGTTGTATTCTTGTATTGAATGGACGGTCATCCCTTTCTTGAGTAAGGATTCGATACCATTGACCACGGCTTCGGCACCCGAGAGGGTGGTGATGATGGGGATGTTGTGTGCGACCGCCTGACTTCGAATCGCCACCTCATCCGCTTTTGGCTTCTTACCGCTCGGAGTATTGATAACGAGTTGAATTTCTCCATTTTTCATCCGATCGACAATATCGGGCCTTCCTTCTCCAACCTTGTAAACAATCTGGACCTCGATTCCATTATTTGAAAGAACTTTTGCCGTCCCCTTGGTTGCAATCAGTTCAAATCCGAGATCGGCCAATTTCTTGGCGACAAAGACAATGGGGCGTTTGTCCTTATTCATCACACTGATGAAGACCCTCCCTTTCAAGGGGATGGAAGTGCCCGCAGAGATTTGGGATTTAGCAAAGGCGACTCCAAAATCGGTATCAATTCCCATCACCTCTCCGGTAGATTTCATTTCAGGGCCGAGGACAGTATCCACTCCATAGAACCGCTTGAACGGAAAGACCGATTCCTTGACAGCAATATGGCGGATCTCCACTTCTCTTTTAATGCCCAGTTCTGAAAGAGTTTTTCCTACCATCACTTTAGCTGCGACCTTAGCCCAGGGAATACCGGTGGCCTTGCTGATGAACGGGATCGTTCGCGATGCCCTGGGGTTGACCTCCAAGATATAGATGACATCATTTTTGATGGCATACTGGATGTTCATCAGGCCTACGACCTGAAGTTCTTTGGCAAGGGCATAGGTGTTCTTTTTTAACTGTTCGATCAGTTCGTCGCTCAAGGAGTAGGGAGGGGTGACGCAGGCGCTATCTCCGGAATGGATACCTGCGGCTTCGATATGCTCCATGATCCCTGCGATGACGCAAGCGGATCCATCGGAAACGGCATCTACATCGATCTCAATCGCATCCTCAAGGAATTTATCGATTAGAATTGGATGGGTTGAAGAGGCTTCCACCGCTCTTTGAACGAAACTTTCGAGAGAGGTTTCATCGTATACAATTTCCATTGCACGGCCACCCAGAACATAGGAAGGCCTGACCACCACAGGATAACCGATCTCCTCAGCAACCCTCCTGGCTTCCTCGAAGGATGTTGCAGTTCCGTTTGGAGGCTGGATGAGCTTCAGTTTATTGAGCAGGAGTTGAAACCGTTTCCGATCCTCAGCCCGATCAATATTGTCTGGGCTTGTCCCAATGATCTTGGCTCCTGCTTTTTCAAGAGGGACTGCCAGATTGAGGGGCGTCTGGCCTCCGAACTGGACGATGATGCCATCCGGTTTTTCCTGATCCACGATGTGAAGGACATCCTCGAGGGTTAGGGGTTCAAAGTAGAGTTTGTCAGATGTATCGTAGTCCGTTGAAACGGTTTCGGGGTTTGAGTTGACCATGATTGTCTCATAACCCAACTCCTTTAATGCAAATGAGGCATGGACACAACAGTAGTCGAATTCAACGCCTTGTCCAATCCGGTTGGGTCCTCCACCGAGGATCATGATCTTCTTTCTCGAAGAAGGTTTTGCTTCATTCTCTGTCTCGTAAGTGGAGTAGTAATAGGGGGTATAGGCCTCAAACTCAGCACCGCAGGTATCTACCAACTTATAGACGGGCAGGATAGAATGTTCCTTTCTCATCTTTCGAATCGCCTGTTCATCAAGGCCCAAAAGATGTCCCAGTTGTACATCAGAAAATCCGAACTCCTTGGCTCGCTTTAAGAGTTGAGTAGGGATCGGTAATTGATCTGGAGAAAGGGTGGTTCGCCAGAGTTCCAAATCCTTTATGGCTGTTCCATAGGAACGGATCTCCACTTCAAGATCAACAATTTCACGGATGTTGGAGAGAAACCAGGGATCAATCCGCGTCAATTCATGAATCTCCTCCGATCTCATCCCCAAGAGGAATGCGTAGCGAATGTAGAAGAGCCTTTCGGCATTGGGTATCACCAGTTTTTTCTTCACCTGTTCGATCATTCGGAATCGATCAGAAATCCTTAGGGAGCCATTGAATAGAAATTTATCCTTGCCATCACCACCTAGGCCGAATCTGCCGATCTCCAGAGAGCGAAGCCCTTTCTGAAGGGCCTCCTTAAATGTTCTTCCAATAGCCATGGTCTCACCAACCGATTTCATCGAGACCGTAAGTGTGGGATCTGCATCTGGAAATTTTTCGAACGTGAACCGCGGAATTTTAACAACGCAGTAGTCAATCGTCGGCTCAAAAGAGGCAGGTGTCTTTTGGGTAATGTCATTGGGGATCTCATCAAGGGTATATCCCACGGCCAATTTGGCCGCAATCTTGGCAATGGGGAATCCTGTGGCTTTGGATGCCAATGCCGAGGAACGAGAGACCCTCGGGTTCATTTCGATGATGACCATACGACCATCTTCGGGCCGAACTGCAAACTGGATGTTGGAGCCTCCGGTCTCCACACCGATCTCACGGATCACGCGTATCGCCGCATTTCGCATCCGTTGGTACTCTTTGTCGGTCAGGGTTTGTGCAGGAGCGACCGTAATGCTATCTCCGGTGTGGATGCCCATGGGGTCGAGGTTCTCGATGGAACAGATAATGACAACATTGTCGTTGAGATCTCTCATAACCTCCAACTCATACTCTTTCCAACCGAGGACGGACTCTTCGATCAGGATCTCATTGATCATGGACCATTCGAGTCCACGTGCCGCCATCTCCTCAAACTCTTGAATGTTATAGGCAACGCCACCTCCAGTGCCACCCAGTGTGAAACTGGGACGGATAATCACGGGGAACCCAATCTCTTTGGCCACTTCCATAGCTTCGGACAGGGAATAGGCGAGGCCACTTTTAGGAAGGTCGAGGCCGATTTTCTTCATCGCCTCTTTGAAGAGCTTCCGGTCTTCTCCCTTTTTGATCGCCTCATATTTGGCTCCAATCATCTGGACATGATATTTTTCAAGCACGCCTGCTTCATAAAGCGATACAGAGACATTGAGACCAGTTTGGCCACCCAAGGTGGGAAGGAGAGCATCCGGTCGCTCACGCGCGATGATCTTCTCAACAGTCTCCGGAGTGATCGGTTCAATATAGATTCGATCCGCCATCTCTGGATCGGTCATGATGGTGGCAGGGTTCGAGTTGACTAAAACCACCATAAACCCTTCCTCTTTAAGAGCCTTACATGCCTGTGTGCCAGAATAGTCAAACTCGCAAGCCTGACCAATGACAATGGGCCCTGAGCCTATGATGAGGATCTTTTTAATATCGGTTCGTTTGGGCATAAAGGATCGTTTCTCTTTAGGAGCGCTTCGCTTCAGGATATAGGTTAGAGGTGAAAGATTGCTTGCCTCCAGTTCTCTAAAAGAGAAAGCTCCCCTAACCTTTATCGTCTTTCTTTGGCTTCTTCTTCCATCATCTTCACAAATTCACTGAAAAGATATTGGGTATCATGGGGACCCGGAGATGCCTCAGGATGATATTGAACAGAGAAAATGGGCAATTTTCGATGCCTCATTCCTTCCAATGTCTGGTCGTTGAGATTGATCTGGGTCAACTCCACCTCTTTTGGGTTGAGGGAATTTGGATCGACGGCGAATCCATGATTTTGAGAGGTGATGGCTACCTTTCCGGTCCTGAAGTCTTTAACCGGCTGATTGGCTCCCCGATGACCAAATTTCAATTTAAATGTCCTCCCACCTAAGGCCAATCCTAAGAGTTGATGCCCAAGACAGATGCCAAAGATCGGTCTTTTCCCAATCAGGTTTTTGACCGTTTCGATGGCATAGGGAACGCCTTCTGGATCGCCCGGCCCATTGGAGAGAAGGATTCCATCCGGTTGATAGGAAAGAACGGTTTCTGCCGAAGAAGAGGCTGGTAGAACGATCACCTCGCATCCCGACTGCTTTAGACAACGCAAGATATTAAACTTCACCCCGAAATCGATGACGACCACCTTCGGTCGAAAGTGGGATGCGGGAAGAGAGAACGTTTCGTCTAAAAATTGAGGATCGTTTCTTTCATGCCAGAAGTAAGGTTTTTTGCAGGTTACTTCCTTGACCAGATCTCTTCCGATTAAGCCAGGCGATGCCTTTGCCTTTTCGATCAATCGCTCTGGATGAAGATCTTCCGTTGAAAGGATCGCTTTCATGGCACCCTTTTCGCGGATGTGCTTGGTGAGGGCCCGGGTATCCATGCCCTCAACCCCAAGGATGTTGTGGCCAATCAGATATTCGGAAAGGGATTGTTCGGATCGCCAATTGCTATGACGAGAACTGTTCTCTTTGATGATAAAACCTTCGACCTTGGGATCTTGTGATTCTGCATCCGCCTCATTGATGCCATAATTACCGATGAGGGGGTAGGTCATAATTACAATCTGACCTTTGTAGGAGGGATCGGTCAGTATCTCCTGATAACCCGTCATGCTCGTATTGAAGACAAGTTCGCCAGCCTTCTCTCCAGGCGCTCCAAATGATCTTCCTTCGAATACCATTCCGTCTTCTAAGGCAAGGATTGCTTTCCGAATAGGATTCATAAAAGCTTGCTTCCTAATTTATCCCCAATTCCGCTTCCCTTATAATTCCATCTTCCACCTCTTAAGAGAAGAGGTGAAAGATGGAAGGAGGCGTTAGAATAGGAGGTGGGAAAAGGTCCATTGGGTATAGAGGATGTTCTTTCCCCATAAAAAAAGACCCCCGATCCCTTTCGGAAGGGATCGAGGGTCTTTGATTGAGCTTTAACCCATTTGGCCATAACAACTTTCTGCTAAAAATTTTTATCTTATTAACATGCCTTATTTTAGATGTCAATATTCAGAAAAGATGATATTGGTTCTAATCAGGCATGAACGTAAATCTTTGTCTCGGTTGGTCTGGCCATCAGTTTTTCAATCTTTGCCTGGACCTTCTTCCGTTCCGGGTTTTTTTCCCATGCTTTCCAGTCTTCTACGGTCTGCCATGTGGTGATGACAATATAGTTACAATGGTCCTCCAGTGAGCGAAGTGTTTCGCCGGAGATGTAACCTTTTGTCGGAACCGCCTTCGACCTCAACTCCCTAAGTAACTTTCCAAACTCAGCTTCCTTTCCTTTCTTCACCTGCCGGTCGATAATGATCTTGACTGCCATAACCGCTCACCTCCTCTTTTTTTAACATCCTACCAATTCTTTTTTCACTTTGCAAGAGGAATTTATGAATTTTAGTCGGAAAGTCGTTAGTCTTATAGTCGGTTCGTCAAAAGACTATAGGATCATCTGCCTATGAGATCATCAGACTAAAAAGGGCAGGGGAGAGGGCATCCATGCCCTTGGGAAACATTCTCCTCTTCGAGATGTCCTCTACGATTTTCCCCGGGGATGTGTCCGCCGATGCCAGATTCGCCCCCTGCCCAATTCTTAAAGCTCAATGTAAAGTTATCATTGCAAAATAAGCAACGATTGAAAGCCATTTTAATGCTAACTCCTCATTGCTATTTTTCCATTTTGCAATGAGTCGGTATTAATGATATCCCTCCAATTCTCCTTTGGGGACGATCCATTTGAAGTCTTCTGGGGTCATCTCCGCTTGTTCTCCATCGATGATGAGGCCGAGGTGATGATTCACTCTGGAAATACCCAGATGGAAGATCTCCTCAAGAACCATCAGCCTGTTCATGATCTCATCCCACTTTTTCTCATCGATGGGATTGAGCCTTCCACTTTGGAATTGGGCCTCCTCCAATCTCTTTTTGGGGTCGTAGAAGAGGACCTCCCCTGCAGAGGCCCCTGCTAAGATCTTGGCCCCTCTGTAGGGAGTGGCCATTTGGCGAAGGAGGCCTTCATGATCTCTAAAAAGTCCCAGCATCATCACCGATCCGCCCATCAGGGCCTGACAGAGGTGCTCATGAGCTGTTCCCACCACATTGACCTGTAATCCAGGGCCTCGGGGATCGCTCACCGCACAGACCCAGCCCCGATCCACCACATTTCCGAGGATGTGGAAGGTACCTCCTTTCGAGGAGTACCCTGTCACCTTGCCGGCATCTCCGTGGATCTGAAGGGTTCCTGAGTGCATCACCATGCCGGTGAAGTTCTGGGCATGTCCGTGAACCCGAATCAGGGCGCCCATGTTGAAGGCTCCCAGGTATTCGCCAGGGCTTCCGAAGATATCCAACACTGTATCGGTGGTCACCCCTGATCCGATTCCCATGCCGATGCCCCTCTGGCCCTCCACGCGATAGAGGATGAACCTTCGCCACCCCATCCGGTGGGCGTGATCGACGAAGGGGCTTAAGACCTGATACGGGTCGATCCCTTCGGGTTTGAATCCTCTCGCATCGACTACCAGGACCTGTTGGCGATCTTCAGGGGGCCTCAATCTCCTGAGGCTGTTGATCGTCACCCGAACCATCTCTCCGTCGTCGCCGATTCCATCCAAGAAGGAGTCGATCTCCTCTCGAATGAGGTGGATGAGCCCTCCTCTGTCTTTTCCGCCCGTGTCCCATCCTGCCATCTGGTCATGTATATTCGTAAACTCCTCCATAGCCTTTAGGTGCGAACGACCCTCTGGGATCTGCCTCAATGCCTTTATGAATTGACCGTATCCCCATTTGGGAAGGCGCTCTCGGAAGTAGGCGGTGAGCTCCGATGCCGAATCGATCCTCTCCATCCCATCCACAAGGGTCTCCTGAGCAGAAGGGAAGCTTCCCCGGGGGATGGGGATCTTCTTCCCCAATTTATCCAGGACCTCGTAGCTTGTGATTCGACCTTCTTCATCATAGAAGATGCGGCTTACCATTCCTGGGTTGACCGTCATGGTGATGGGAGCCACCGTGCTTTTGACGAGCCTCAAGCGGTGAAGCTCCTGGAGGCCCGCATCACAGCCCTGTTTTTCTGAACAGATGATGCTAACAAAGGTCTGGCCGTCGTCATAGAGCATGGCCACGTTAGGCCTCAGAAGGGACGGATCGATGATATCCAGACGCTCGATGACCCTTTGGTAAGGATCGATTCGACCGCAGAGGTATTGATAAGGACCGTCGGGTGCGCTTTCGAGTTCCACCTGTTGAATCCTCTCATAGCGCTCCCTCAACTCAGGTGGAAGCTGTGTGAGATGCCAGCCCGTGGTAGGTGAGAAGGCCTCCACCATGGCATCGAAGGGAAAGTGGAAGTACTGGCTGAGTAAATGGAGTTTGAGAGAGGCCACGGCCGTATCGGTTTGGGCAAGAGGGGTGAGGTTGAACTGGATGACCCGATTGAGCATGGTTCGATAGTTGGTCGTCTCACCGTTGTGGGTCAATGCGGTATGGAGTTCGGCAAAGGGATGGGAGTTCATCTGGTCCACCACCGAACCGGTTGCCAATCGTCGATGGATGATGTTGACTGGTGCATCTGGAAGGCGCCACGGGATGTGAGCGCCGTCACTCTTCCAACACCCAGAATTCTTTCCACAGGAGAGCATGGCTGCCCTCTTCTGGGGATTGTCCACGTAGTTCTCTCTGGTGATCCTCCTGGAGAGGCGATAGATATATTCGTCCTCTGCCTCCCTGAGGAAGTCCTGGTCCTCTCCATAATTCTCTCTTGTGAGGTGGGCGTATCTCAGCGCTCGAGGTGGCCAGATCTCGTCATGGAGCAGTTCCTCTTCGATGAACCGTTCGAGTTCTTCATTCCTCACCCTGACGAAGAAACGGAAGACATCCCCTGGATCCCTTTCACCGAAGAGGCGAAAGTCTTCCTCCACTCCCTCGCCATTGGTTCGGTATGGGATTCGGCATCTGAAAGGATCGGCATTGACCATCTCGAGCCCTTTGAAGTACCTCTCCTGGATCTCCCTGGCGATCTCCATTCGGATCGCCAAGACTCTTTCCCTTGCCCTCTGACGGAGCTTTTTGGGATGGAGGCCCAGATTCTGGGAGAGGTATCCTGCCTCCACCTCGTCCTGCTGAATCCCTTTGATGAGGAGGTGAAGGGCATAATGGTCGGGATATTTGGGATAGCAACCGCCCTTCCAGATGCCAACGCCGTCCATTCCCCGGTTGGCCATGCGATCCAGCATGAGGTCCATCACATGGCTCGGTATGAACCGGTTCGACACGATGGCAGCCACCCCACAATCGGATGGAGGTGGAGAGGCCGCCTGTTCGGACGGAGAAGGATAGGTCCTTTTGGTTCGAGGAGAAACCGGGAGGAGCACTTCCTTCCTTTTTCGGCAATGGCTTTCGACCCTCTCTTCCAGAGAGGCCCAGTGGATGCAGTCATACCGGCCTCGGAGCTGACGGATGTCGTTCATCCCCAAAGCGGCTAGAGCCCGAATGACCTGAGCCTGGAGTGTGGCCCTGAAGTTGATGAGTTGCTGGGTGTTCACTTCCACGTCGCGGAGGAGCTGCATCTTGGGGTTGATCGTGGAGATTCCGCTCCGACAGCCCGATTCGCAGTTCCGATCCCGGACGCAGCCGATGGCGATCAGATCGGATGTACCGAGGACGACTCCGTCGAGACCTAGGGCGATGCCTTTGACGATGTCTCCCCAGGTGCGAATCCCACCGCTTCCCATGAAGACCACGTAGTCCCTCAGATTGGAGTCCATCAGCTTTTCGTGGCAGATGGGAATGGCATACTCCATGTGCATGCCCATCTGCCCTTTGATGATGTCTGGAGCTGCGCCTGTTCCTCCCCTGGGCCCGTCGAGCCAGATCTCGATGCTCATCTGATTGTCTTTTGCGATCCGGGCCAGACCTGCTACGATGAACTCGATATCCGGTGAGGGCGAAACCTTGATGCAGATGGAGGCCTTCCGGTTGATCATCCGCACCGCATCGATGAAGGCCTTCACATCTTCGATGGAGTAGCAGTTGTGAAATGGAAAGGGCGAAATGAGGCTCACCCCTTCGGGCACGCCCCTCAGTCTGGAGACGAGGCCAAAGACCTTCCTTCCCAGAAGGTGTCCTCCCACGCCCTGTTTGGCGCCCTGGCTGTAGGTGATAACCACCCGCCTTGCCCGGCGGATCGTCTCCTTCGTCACTCCGAAAAGGCCGGTCTTGAGCTGGGTTGAGATGTAGGGCTCCTCTTCAGGGGTGACGATGGGTACATACTGGACCGGCAGGGTAGGGAGATATTTCTCCAGAATGGTTCGAATCTCTCCGTATTCCGAAAAGAGGTCTTCCCTCTTCTGGACGCGACGGACGAGCTCTTCGACAGTGATGAGCTTTCTCTCCTCCATGATCCTGCCCAGGAGTATGACCTGTCGCTCTGTCAGCTCCAGGGGGTTCCAAGTTCCGTCGAGGATGTAGAAGGTGGGATATCCGCCCTCTCCGGTATCGAGCTGGGTCTTGAGCGTCTTTGTAGCCAGTGCCCTGGCCCTCCACGTTCCGGGTCCTATGGAGCCGACGGACATCCCCGCTCCGACAAAGGGTGTCTTCAGCCGAAGGGAAGGGCTCAATTGGAGCGCGGTGGAGATCCCTTCCAGCCTCTCCTCCGGTATTTCGTCCGGGTTCTCATTGAATCGAATCTCTATGGCATCGAAGCCGTCTCCCAGGTGGCCGCAGGGCTCTGCCTTCTTCAGAAGGAGCGTTTCAGGATTGCCGCTGGCCATCCTGCCCAAGGAGGAGATGAGCGAGGCAGGCCAGACATAGTCGAGGTCGAAGATGCGATAGCAGGCCTTCGACATATTGGCCGTGTAGAATCGGTGGGGTGGGGACGTGGGTCGGATCATCCCTTTGAGCTGAGGATAACTCCAGCCATAACCCAACATCAGACCTTCCCTCTTCATCCGCTCCTGGTTCGAAAGGACGTTCCTTCTTAGGCGGGCTGGATCGTGGAAGATGCCATAGACCCTCTCCTCCAGGTCGTCGAAGATGACCAACCGGTTCTCTTCGCCCACGGTCTTCTTAATATCTTTGAATCCAGAGGCTCCCAGAACCTCGATGATCTGGATGTTCCAGACCCGAATGAGATTGGCAATACGTTTGGCCAGGGTCTTTCCATCCTGATGGGGTTCGAGCCTCTCGCCCTGGAGGAACTTCTGGCGGGCCATGGGATCGCCCACGAAGAGGATGGGCCAGTCGATTTTAACCCCATTGGCACCTCTCTGGATCGTCTTCTGCACGTCGGCAGCCGAACGGATTCCGCCCGATGCCAGGATGGAGAAGCGGTGTCGGATCTTTCGGTCGATAAGAAAACGGTGAAGCGCAGGCACGCCGTCCGTGGTCGGATAGTAGCCCCTTTCAGGATCGTATTCGGAAGTGAGGCAGATGAGATCGAAGTCCGATTCGATGAAGGCCTCCATCTTTTTCTGAAGGCCAGGTGAGGGGACGAGATCTCGCTGGATCTCATCGGCTTCGAGCCCCAATATGCCGGCCAGCACAGTTGCTTCGGAAAAGAGGGACCGGATCCTTCCTCTCTCTTCAAGGAGGTTTTCGTCCACTTCGATCTCGATCAGATCGAAATCGAACCCTTTGAGTTCCTTCGAAAGAGAGGACCATCGCCTCATCTCTTCGGCCCTCAGTCTGAGGATGAGATGGCCCATGCGGCCTTCGAGCCTTTTCCGGTAGCGTCCGATCTGTTCGGGCCGTACCGTGAGACGGGTCCCCATCTTCGCTGCAGCTTCCAACATCGCCTCCATCCAGATCTCACCTCCATCCATGGGCAGGAGGTCGATGAGGATGGGAGTCTTTAAGGTGATGAGCCGGGCTGGAGGTGTCTCGATCCGATCATCGAGGAACTTCAGAAATTTTGGCTTTCGACCCAACTGGACGGAGACGGCGTCGGCTGAGCTTTCGTAGAGGAGGTTCTGGGCAGGGCCGACGATGTGGAAGTGTCCGAAGCGGATCCCGTCGTTTCCGTATCCGCGGTGGGGATCTCCCTGACCTGTGCCCGAGACAGGGATCTTTCCCATGGTGGCCTCCAGGTCAATATGCGTGACTGTCCGGGCGGTCCAGTAAGGATCGTCGATGCCCAGATAGCGGGGATGGAGCTCCACGCTTGTGGCAGGATGTCCGGCCACGATCTGGGGACATCGCTCCAGACAGGAGCCACAACCTCTACAGAGGCCCTCGTCCTCAATGAGGATGAGCCTGGGGTCGGATTCGGCCCGCTTTCGGACGCTATACATACAGGCATCCACGCAGGTCCCGCAGTGGATACAATGGGACTCGTCGATCTGGACGCGGTATCGGGGGAAGGTGTTCCGCTTCTCATGGATTTTCTGATCGAAGCCCGTCCTCATGATGTTGAGGAATCGTTGGAAATCGGGGCTCTCCTCCACCTCGCGGATGAAACTTTTGATCTGCTCGATGGGAAAGTCCCCTCTCTCCTCCAGATACTTTTCGAGGCCTTCGAAGATGGGCAGGTGCTTCAGATGGACCTGACACTCTTCGTCACATCTGCCGCAGCGCAGACAGAAGTAGATGGGAAGGGCTTTGGAGAACTCCAGCTCTCCCTTCTCCAGGGCCTTCTTGATGGTCAAGAACTTCCCCCGGGCAGTGAGGGTCTCATCCCCTGTTGCCCTGTAAACCGGACATCGACCCACACAGACACCGCACTGGGCGCAGGAGAGGATCTGCTTTGAGAGGCCTTCCAGCTTCTCCGGGACGAGGGGTGTCCGGAGTCTCAGATTCTCTGGAGGGAAGAAGGAGAGGAGCCTGAACATGAGCCACTGGGATGTGGAGAGGCCGAGATCGAAGAAGTCCTCTCGGAAGAGAACCCTCTGGAAGGCTCCCCAGCGACCGGAGGTGGAGAAGAATTTACCTGAATTGAGGAGGCCCATTGGGTCCACCTTCTTCTTATACTGGATCAGGCCTTTGAGCGTCTGAGGAGGATAGAGCCTCTTCAGGAATGGGGTGTTCCAGATGCCGATGCCATAGGGCTTTCCTCCAAAGGATTGGACCGCTAGGCGAAGCATCATGGGGATGAGCATGAGATCGAGATAGAAGATGAGCTTTCGATGGTCGGTGGCCAGCATGGCCAGAAAGAGCACCTCATCTCGATTGATGAGGTGGGCAATGGGATAGAGGGTGACCGCCAGATGCTTTCCCCATTCGTTCACCTTTTCAATATAGGAGGTGACTTCACCGATGGGCAGGATCATCTCGCTGGCCAGAAGTGAGGGGCCCTGAACCTTGATCGACATGGGAAGGAAACGTCTTTCCCAGAGGTCATTGGCCACCTCCGGATCCACAGGAGAGAGGTTCCGTTCTTTCAGATAGGTTCCCACCTGGAGCGCCACCTTCTCTTCGGAGAGGGCGATCAGGACGAGGTAGCCTTTGAAGGGGAGCTCCTTTCCGTTGTTGAGGAGGCCTAGGGCCTGGATAAAACTCAATGGATAGACCACGATGTCCTCGGGTCGGAGGTTTGGATGGGAGGCCAACTCCTTTGAGAATGAGAAGGCCGAAGCAGGATCTTTGAAAGGGATGGCCAATGGGTACCAGCGTTCCTGTCGTCGTGAGATGCGAAGGGTCGCCTTCACGATGGCTCCCATCTGGCCTTCTGTTGAGAGGAAGTAGTCGATCTCGGGATCCTCTGAAGAGAGGTCTTTCACCTCTCCGTCCGGACGGATGACTCGGATGGAGACGACCTGATTCCTGACGGGGCCGTGATGGAAGGTGCCGATTCCCATGCCACCTGTGGCCATCCATCCGATCAGGGTTCCTCCTTTTCCAGAGGCGATGGTGGCAAGATCCAATCCATAGCGATCCAGTTCTCTCTGGATGTCGAGAAACCGGGCACCTGGTCCCACCGTGATCTGAAGATGTTCAGGATCGACCTCGATGCGGTCCATTCGGCCAAGGTCGATCAATATTCCACCTCGCGTGGGCACAGCGCCGCCGTAGCCCCAGGTTCCGGCCCCCCTCAGGGTGAGGGGGGCTCGGTGCTCTCGGGCGAAGACGAAGATCTGGAGAAGATGCTCTTCCTCGGAAGGCTGAAGGATCACATCGGGAAGACTCTTGAGCATCAGGTCCCGGATCAGAGGCGGAAGATCGACATTGAGATCGGTACGGTAGTACTCGAGTTTCTCTAGATCGTCAATCTTCCTTAGACCTGGATTGCGCTGTAAAAAATCGTCAAGATATTTTTTCCAGGCCGATTTACCTTGTTTCTGCTTCACTCTCATCAACCTCACATTGATTCGTCTTCAAAATTAGTTTTAAGGCATCGGTGACGAAGCCCGTATCGTATATAGAAGGTTACGTCTGACGTGTGCCCTTCTTTTAAGCGTTGCCGTTACCAACAACCGAAACGGGCCTCATTACCGTTACCGTTAATTTCCGTCTCCCTTCTATAAAATCGGCAGATACTTCTCCAATTCAAAATGGGAGATGTGGGTGCGGTAATGATCCCATTCGATCTTCTTATTTTCGATGAACTTGTAGAAGATATGGTCTCCAAGCGTCTCCCTCACCAGCTCGCTCTTCTCCGTAAGCTGGATGGCCTCGTATAAACTTCCTGGAAGAGACTCAATGCCGCGCCTGTTTCTGGCCTCTTCCGACATCTCGAAGATGTCCTCCTCGACCGGTGGCGGAAGCTTGTAACCCTCTTCGATCCCCTTGAGCCCAGCAGCCAGCATTACAGCAAAGGCCAGATAAGGATTACAGGCAGGATCGGGTGAGCGAAATTCGATTCGCGTTGCCTTCTCTTTTCCGGGTTTATACATGGGGACTCGAACAAGAGCTGACCTATTCCTCCTTGCCCACGAGATGTAGACCGGAGCTTCATACCCCGGCACGAGCCTTTTATAGGAATTGACCCACTGGGAGGTGATAGAAGTGATCTCCTTCGAGTGTTTTAAGATGCCTGCGATGTAAGACTTGGCGATCTTGGAGAGGTGAAACTCATCCTTCGCGTCGAAAAAGGCATTCTTATCGCCTTTGAAGAGTGATTGGTGAGTGTGCATTCCACTCCCATTCTGTCCAAAGATGGGTTTGGGCATGAAGGTGGCGTAGACACCATGCTTGAGTGCAATCTCCTTCACAACGAGGCGATAGGTCATTGCATGGTCTGCCATGGTGAGGGCATCCGCATATCGGAGATCGATCTCATGTTGGCTGGGAGCTACCTCGTGGTGGCTGTATTCCACTCGGATGCCCATGGCTTCCAGGGTCAGGATTGTTTCCCTCCTGAGTTCAGTGGCCACATCGAGGGGAGTGAGATCGAAGTAACCACCCTTGTCTAAGATCTGAGGGACGCCATCACTGCTTTTGAAGTAGAAATATTCCAGCTCAGGCCCTACATAGAAGGTGTAGCCCTTCTCTTCGGCCTTTTTGAGGGTCCTCTTCAAGACCCATCTGGGATCACCTTTATAAGGTGTGCCGTCCGGTTCGTAGATATCGGCAAACATTCTGGCAACGGCATTCTCCTTCGGCCTCCAGGGGATGATCTGGAAGGTCTTTGGATCGGGCTTGGCGATCATGTCGCTCTCATCGATACGAGCATAGCCCTGGATTGATGAACCATCAAATCCCATGCCCTCCTCGAGTGCACCTTCCAGCTCGTCAATGGTAATGGCAAATCCTTTCAGAAATCCGAGGATGTCCGTAAACCAGAGCCGGATAAATTTAACATCGTTCTCCTTAGCCGTCTTCATTACGTTTTCTTTTTCTTTGTCCATCTTCTCCTCCTTTCGTATTTCACGAATATAACGAATGATAATGAATTTCACGAATAAAGCCCCTTTCATTCGTGTCATTCGCTACAATTCGTGGTGATCGTGGTTTAAAATAAAAGGCGTCTCTCCTTTTCAAACCGGATAGACGCCATTGTCAATTCAATACCAACGTTGTATTATGAAATCTGCAAATCATGTGCCAGCAACTGAGAAATGAATACGAAGTTGTGATTTTGCTAATAGTTTAAAATGACAGGGAATTTTCCTTTTACGGAGAGGATTGTTAAATTGAAGAGCTTTGAAATGGTTTTAGTCGATGTCTATTTTTCATCACCCTGCTTAAAATAGATCAACCAACCAATTCTTTCATCACAAAAGGCATTGACAAATAAAGGCAAGTTCGCATATTGTTAAATTAAAGGAGCTTATAGAAAGGAGATCCATTGGATCATTTTCAGGATAAATAGAGAGGCTATAAATGGATAAAGAGAAATTCTTAGAAACAGCGAAGAAGTTGGATTCCAAAAAGAAGGGAAAGAGAGAGGAACAGGAAAAGTTCCAAAAATTCTTCGAGCGGTTTCATCTCTTAAACCGGGCCTACCTGGACAAAGAGACCTTTGAAAAGGCACAGCAATCCATCTTTTCTATGGCAGAAACAATCGTCAATACGATTCGCTATCTCGATGAAGAGATTGCTCGCCTTAGAAACAAAGGAAGAAAACAACCTTTCGAAAATGTCGAGCTTGCCGAGATGCAGAAGACTCAGAAAAGAAATGAAATGTTAATAGGTGAATTCCTTTCAAGTGCACAGAGATAAACCCAGACATTTCTAATATCAAATCCCATTCTTGATGAAATCGTAAAAAGTCCCAAAGGGCTAAATTCTGTCATCCCTGCGCAAGCCGGAATCCAGTCTTTTTAGGCTATTATAACTTTATGTGATGATGTCTGGTTATCTGAATTCTCCGGAGAGAAAGATGCTCTGCATCTCTTCTCTTGCTTCCTCCAGGGCGGGAAGGTTTTTAAGCAGCGTCAATTTGATTCCCAATTTGGAGGCGATGGGTTCAAGTAATTTGAAACTTTCTTCCTTTTTTACCCTTATTTCTTTGGGTAAAGATTTAACCTCTTCCATGAGATTCAATATTTGATTTTGAAAATCGGTCCGATACCCTTCATGGCTGGCAATGTGATATCCCAATACTAAACCCGAACGGTGATCCACACATAATAAAAGATAAGGGAAATAAGGCTTTTCTCCTTCGGTTATCACAAAAGGGGCATAGAAAAAATCGGTTTCCAGAACAATCTGGCTTTGACCCACCGTATTCTTAATTCTCTGCAATCGAACCTCGTCCACACTCGGAATAACCAACTCTTTTTTCTCAAAGGAGGCCGGCTTTAACCATTCGTCTCTCCAGACCAGACTTTCATTCGCCCTGTCCGCTACCTTGACAAAATAATGGCCTTCAACGGGAGAATCGAATAATTCCATGTTTGTTTGAAAACGTAAAGCAACTTCCCTGGCCTGTTCGAGGGCAAAGGTTAAAAAGATAGCCTCTTGCCTGTTTAAATACCAGGGTTCAAATCCAGGCTCATAACGCCTGAACAGTGGCCATGCTTTAGAGCCCCGGAAATTTAATCCGAGTGATTTAATTGTCTGTAAATCAGGCTTTTTTAAGAATTTTCGGTCATCGAAGGAGGCCATAAGGCAGTCCTGGAAGTGTATCGTATCGAAATCTTCCGGCAAAATCTCGCCTGATTGGATCTTTAAATAATCCGTCAGACTTTTGGTGCCCAGGTAAACAACCAGACCAAATACCTCACCAATAGCTCCCAGCACGCAACAGTAACCAATTTCTCCGGTTTCCGGATTCTGGACTCCAAACAGGTT
>CAKZKY010000300.1 GCA_937124575.1 uncultured Pseudomonadota bacterium
TGTCTATCCCCAAAGAGATCCATTCAACATTCTTTTAGGCGTCTATATTTCGTCCTGTCAAAAAGTCTTCTATAATAGGTTCAAGATCAATCTCAAAATCGTATGTTACCCTTGCTACTGGCTGAGCGATCCGTATCTTTCTTCTCAGATCCGCAGGGGTAGCAAGGACCACCGCATCGCAGGGGCACTGCCTGACCGTCTCTTCAAGTTCTCGGATCTGAGTTTCCGAGTATCCCATGGCTGGAAGGACCTTTCCAATATGAGGATGGTTGTGGAAGACTTCTTTTAGAGATCCGACGGCGTAGGGTCTGGGATCCATCGTCTCTGAAGCCAACCGTTTTGAAATCGAAGCCCCAGCGCCTTCTGCCATACCTCCATGGGTGATCGTGGGGCCATCCTCAATGACCAATACCTTTTTTTGGGTAATCCTCTCTGGATGATCCACCTGGACCACTGAAGGGGCCATCATCACTTTTGCCAATGGGTTGGCTTTTGAGATATTCTCCAAAATCTGGCGAAAAGATGCCTCGCTCCCTTCATTCACCTTCGTAATGATGAGAAGATCGGCCCTCTTCAGATTCACCTCTCCTGGGTAGTAGAGCTTCTCATGTCCGGGGCGCAGGGCATCCAGAAGAACGATTTCCAGATCAGGCCAAAAAAATGGAAAATCATTATTCCCTCCATCCCAGATGATCACCTGAGACTCTCTCTCTGCCTCCTTTAAAACCTTTTCATAATCGATACCTGCATAGACCACGATCCCCATCTCAACCAAGGGTTCAAACTCCTCTTTCTCCTCAATCGTGCACGCTTCTGCATCGACCTCGTTCAGATCAGAAAACCGTTGGATGGGTTTGAACGTGCAATAAGCCATGGGATGTCGGATGACCGAAACTCGAATCCCCCTCTTTTTTAAAAGAGTGGCGATCTTTCGAGTAATCACCGACTTTCCACATCCCGTTCTGACGGCACAGACCGAGATCACAGGTTTACTGCTTTGGAGCATGGTCGATTGAGGCCCGAGGAGCATAAAATTCTTACCTTTCGATAAGACGAGGGAGGCCTTATCCATCAGTTCATCATGGGAGACATCGCTATAAGAGAAGACCACCTGCTCAACCGATGGATCCGAAAGGAGCTGTGGAAGGTCTTCTTCCGGAAAGATTGGAATTCCCTCGGGATAGAGTGCTCCGCTCAGTTGAGGTGGATAGGTTCGGTTTGAAATGAAAGGAATCTGGGTGGCTGTAAAAGCGACTACCCGATACTTAGGATGATCTCTGAAGAAGGTGTTAAAATTGTGAAAGTCTCTTCCTCCCGCACCCATCAGAATCACGTGGACCACTTCTTCCTGGGAAAGTGTTTCTCCTTTTCTTCTCAATCTCATAAGGCCATCCACGGCATGGGGAGGAAAAGCTTCTCGTATAGGTTAAAGGCATAGCGGTCGGTCATGCCGGCTAAAAAATCAGCAATGCACCGTTCCAGAGAATCGTATAACGTCTCTCTTTCGATGAGGGCTAAGAAATCGTTCTGGTTTTCTAAAAAATATTGATAGAGTTCCCTTAAAATCTTGGCTGCCTTGTGAAAATCGGCGTGAACCGTCTGGTTCTCATAAACCCTCTCCCAGAGAAACTCTCTCAGGTCCCACATTGAAGAAAGGATCTCCTCTGAGATCGAGAGGCGGCCCCCTCCTGCCCGTAAGGTCTCTGCAACAATATCCTTGACCATCGTGTTGATCCGCTTGGAATGGGTATCGCCTAACCTTCGGATGCAATCCTTCGGAAGATCATGAAGCGAAATGACGCCACCCCGGATGGCGTCATCGATATCATGATTGATATAGGCAATGATGTCAGCCAGCCGAACGACCTGACCCTCTAAAGTTGAAGCCATTGAAGCCAGGTCCTGACAGAGGATCTCTCCCTTACCTTTGGTATGTTTGAGAATGCCATCTCTCACCTCAAAGGTGAGATTCAATCCCTCTCCATCTTTTTCAAGAAGATCAACCACCCTCAAACTCTGTTCGGAGTGATTAAACCCGTTAGGGAGGATTTCGTTGAGTGTCTCCTCACCGGCATGGCCAAATGGAGTATGCCCAAGATCGTGGCCCAATGCGATGGCCTCTGTCAGGTCTTCATTGAGACGAAGTGCCTTCGAAATCGTCCGGCCGATCTGGGAGACCTCAAGGGTATGAGTCAGTCGGGTACGGTAATGGTCGCCAGCAGGTGCAAGAAAGACCTGCGTCTTATGCTTCAACCGCCGGAAAGATTTGGAATGGATGATTCGATCGCGATCGTGTTGAAAGGCCGGTCTGAGCGGACACTTCTCCTCATCCAAAAGACGCCCTTTGGTCATTGAACTCAATGTAGCAAAGGGCGAGAGAAACTTCTTCTCCTGTTCCTCCAACTCTTCCCGAATTGTTAATGCCAATTGACAAGCCTCCCCTTCATCGTCTATTCTGAAAGTATCCTTTAAGAAAACTACCATAACTGAAGAAGTTTATCAAACAGAACCTTCAATGGACGAAAAACTCTTAACCCAAAGGGTCCTCAACGACCCAATCCTATTCAAGCTCTCCACCCTATCAAGGGAGAATGGGATTCCCCTCTTTCTCGTAGGAGGATACCTACGCGACATGCTTCTTGGATTTCACTCCCAGGTTTTTGAACCACTTGGAATGGATTATGACTTTGCCCTTCCCAGGGAATGTTCCTCCTTCCTTGCAACGATGGAGAAAGGCCTTCAGTTTCATTTCTTCAAAGTTGGAAAAGAGGAGGCTGGAACCATTACCCACCGAATGCTTCGCAAGGAGTGTTCCATTGACGTAACCTTCTTACAGGGAGAAACCATTGAGGCGGACCTCCGGAGAAGGGATTTCACCATCAATGCCATTGCCTTCTCTCTTCTCGATGAGACCTGGCATGCCGTTGGGGGTGCCTTTGAGGATATTGAGAACCGGTTGATCCGAACCGTCTCACCCCAATCTCTGGATCAAGACCCTCTAAGAATTCTGAGGGCAATTCGCTATCTCTGCACCCTTGAGGGATTTACGATAGACATACGATTGGAGGAAGAGATCGCTTCGAAGAAAGAACTGGTTCGACTTCTTCCGGGTGAGAGGATTAAGATGGAACTGGATCGGATTCTTCTCTCCCCGCTTCCAGGCCTCGGAATCAGATCCCTCTATGAATTAGGAATCCTTCTCATTCTGATGCCAGAACTCATTGGGCTTGAAAACCTGGCTCAAAACAGGCACCACCATCTCAATGTCCTCTCCCATACCCTTCTCATGATTGACAAGATCATATGGGCTGAGGATTGGCTGACTCGTAATGGAAAAACCTTTCCTCTATCCCAGGAAGAGAAATTAATTTTATATTATACTGCTCTCTTTCATGACCTTGGAAAGCAGGACACTTACTCCCAGGACGAAAAAAAGAGGGTCCACTTCTATCACCATGAATCCTTCTCTTGTGAAAAAGCAGAGGTCATCATGGAAAGGTTAAGGTTCTCCAATCCGATGAGGGACAGAATCCTCCGGCTCATTAGACATCATATGAGGATCCTCAACCTCTCCTCGGAGTCCGGTGAGTCGGCTCTTAAAAGGCTGGTGAATCAGATAGGAGAAGATATCCCTCTGCTCATTCGACACACCCTTGCAGATAAAGAGGCAAGCCGCGGCATCCTCTCCATACCGATGGATGAGATCGTGGAAGGAAATTGCCTTCGACTGCTCCAACTCTTCAAAGAGAAGGATATTGTCTTTCCTCCCCCTCTCATCAACGGACATGATGTAATGGCTTTGGGCTATCCTTCTGGACCCAAAGTCGGGGAAATCTTAAACTTCATTCGTGATAAGCAGATCGAAGGTGAAATTCGAACCCGAGAAGATGCGCTTGCGATATTAAGAGAGAAATTCAAAATTTGAGTGGAGGGGGGGCATATAAGGAGGCATGAGGCTCCATTACTTTTGCGAATTTCAATGAGATTGAGCTCGATCTTGACTAAGGAGGCAAACCCCGTTAGAAAGTTAATAACTTACTAACGGAGCCAACTGAGATGTGCGGCATCTTCGGAATTTACGATCACCCTGAAGCCTCCAACCACGCCTATTTAGGCCTCTATGCCCTTCAGCACCGGGGTCAGGAGAGCACAGGGATTGTCTCCTCCGACGGGAAACATCTCCACCATTATCGCCAGATGGGACTCGTCTCTGAAGTGTTCACCAAAGACCTCCTGAGAAGACTGGCGGGAAGAAACGCTATTGGCCACGTCCGATATTCCACCACCGGCTCCAGTGAACTTAAAAACGCCCAACCGTTCGTAGTGGACTACGCAAACGGAACGATCTCCATCGCCCATAATGGAAATCTGACCAATGCCTCTCTGATCAGAAGCGAACTGGAATCCCAGGGAGCGATCTTCCAGTCCAATATGGACACAGAAGTGATCGTCCATCTGATTGCACGCTCAAAAGGAAAGACCTTTCTCGATCGACTCATCTACGCACTTCGCAAGGTCGAAGGCGCCTACTCCCTCCTCTTCCTGACTGAAAAAGAGATGGTGGTTGCAAGAGACCCCATGGGTTTTCGGCCGTTGATCCTGGGGTCTCTGAAAGGCTCGCCCGTCATTGCATCGGAGACCTGCGCCTTTGACCTGATCGGTGCAAAATTTATCAGGGAGGTCGAGCCCGGCGAAGTCTTACTCATCAACGAGATGGGGATCAAATCTTTCAAGCCCTTTCCTCATAGACCGCTTCGCCAATGCATATTTGAATTCATCTACTTCGCCCGACCCGATAGCTTCATCTTCAATCGTAATGTTTATGAGATGAGAAAATCCTTTGGTGCCCAGCTCTCCAAGGAATCGCCGGCCATGGCAGACATGACTGTTCCTATTCCCGATTCAGGATTCCCTGCTGCATTGGGTTATGCGGCACAATCGAACCTTCCCCTTGAACTTGGGATGATCCGAAACCACTATGTGGGACGAACCTTTATCGAGCCGGACCAGCGGATCCGACATTTCGGCGTCAAGATAAAACTGAATCCGGTCCGGGAACTCTTGAAGGGAAAGAAGATTGTCATTGTGGACGACTCCATTGTGCGCGCCACAACGAGCCGTAAAATCGTCAGGATGTTTCGAAATGCCGGGGTTAAAGAGGTTCATGTTCGTATCAGCTCTCCACCTATTACCGATCCCTGTTTTTTCGGCATTGATACGCCTAAAAAATCGGAACTGGTTGCCTCCTCCCACGCAGTGGATGAGATTCGGCAATTCATCCATGCCACTTCTTTAAATTACCTGAGCGTTGAAGGATTGAAACAGTGTGTCAGAGGTGAGGAAGAAAACTTCTGCTACGCCTGTTTCACAGGTGATTACCCTTATTCAGGCCTAAAAAAATAAAAGTGTGACGGTAAGGGTAACGAGGCCCGTTTCGTAAATAAAAGGCCACGTCTGTCGTGTTTAAATGCTTTTTACGTAACCGTTACCTTTAACCCATACGGACATTTTAACCGTCACCTTAACCTATTGATAGTTTACCAATCGAGCTTCGCCATTAAGGAAGGGAATGATAATGAGAGGTTTATCTTAGGCGGGTGTGGCCTGAGCGGCCCTGTTCTCTTCTTGAATATACTCTTTTACGGTTTCGTGGATCTTATCGCTGATCAAACCAACGCTGTGAAGCCAGTCCATGGCATCTGAAATCTTAAACAGCACATGGGCTTCGATGCGGGAAGCCCTAAGCCTTTCTCGGCCACCCTGTTCCCGATCCAACAGAACAACCAGTTCATTGACCACTCCGCCTTGATCTCTCACCACTTCTGCGGCTTCGATGACGCTCTCTCCTGTAGTGATCAAATCATCCACAATGAGAACCCTGTCGTTTCGGTCCAGAGTGCCTTCAATCTTCTTTCGGACACCGTGTTCTTTCCGTGCCTGACGGTAATAGATGAGAGGAATGCCTAATTTCTGGCTGACCATCGTGGCAAAGGGTACCCCTGCAGTGGGAACTCCCAATATCTTATCTATTTTATCTTTTCCTATCTCATTGATAACGATTCTCGTCAGGGAGTTGGCGATCCAGTCCATGGTAATCGGGCTGGAGATAGTTAGCCTCAAATCAATATAGTAAGGGCTCCTCTTTCCTGAAGCCAGGATATAATCTCCGAATTTGATCGCATCATTTTTAATGAGAAGTATTCCGACCTGCTTTGTCAGGAAGACCTTCTCTTCTTCCCAGACCTTCTTTTCGATCTCTTCAATCCCTAATATCATGTCACCCTTATATAAAAATCTAAAATTTAAGTCAAGACCTTTTTTAAAATCCCCTCATCCCTCCTCTTTTTTCTGATTGCCAATTAAATAACTATTTGTTAATATAAGTGTGTGAAGCCCATCCATTATACAAGACATGCAAAGAATAGAATGAGATGGCACAGGATTACAGAGGTGGAGGTAGAATCGGCGCTAAAAACCCCGGAATTTTTAGAACTGTCTGTTGAAGATAGACTAAATGCCTGGATGAAGAGCTCCGATAAATTCTTGAGGGTAACATATAAGGATGAAATCAATAAGTTTTTAGTAATCAGCGCTGTAAAGAAGAATAAAGGGTGGAGGTGATTCCAATTGAGGATCGAATATGACAGAGAGGCTGATGCCCTGTACATCCAGCTTAGAGAGGTGTATGTTGAGGACAATATTGATATTGAAGAGGGAATTACCCTTGACCTCGATGAAAACAGACACATCGTTGGTATTGAAATCCTTGATGCCAGCAAGAAACTGTCTTTAAAGGACATGGTTAACATCACCATCGAAAACCTTCCTATTGAGAAGATTGGGACCGCCGCTATCTAACTATTTCCCTTCGTCCCTCGTCCCTCATCCTTCGTCCATCAAATAACCCCCTCTATTCCCCCCTTAAACTAAGGGGGGACAAA
>CAKZKY010000301.1 GCA_937124575.1 uncultured Pseudomonadota bacterium
AGATTATGCCCATAATCTCGAAGAAGAGGTCGAGAATAGAACCAAACAACTTGCCGAATCCGAATCGAAATACCGAGTTCTTGTTGAAGAGATTAACGATGGATATTTCGTCAACCAAATGGGTCGGATCGTCTTTGCGAATCAGGCCTATTGCGACCTTCATGGCTATACCTACCAGGAGATGATCGGAAAACCTTATGAAGACCTCATTGCTCCTAAATCGCTTCCTGTTGTGAGGAGGCTTTATGAACAACGAATGGCAGGGGAGAACTCCAAGGATCTCTACATCTACTTTCGTCGCCATAAGGATGGGAGTGCCCTGCCCACAGAGAATAAAGTAAAGAGAATCTTCTACCAGGGCGAATTTGCGGTGGCGGGAATCTGCAGGGACATCACCGAAAGAATCAAAACGGAAAGGCGAATCCGGGAATCTGAGCGCCTGGCCCATATTGGAAAACTGACGACCTCTCTTGCTCACGAGATCAGGAATCCCCTGTCCTCGGTCAAGATGAATAGCCAGATCATCCTGAAAAACATTACCTTTGATGGCAACGATAAGAGACGCATGGAGATCGTCATCCATGAGATATCCCGGCTGGAACGAATCCTCGATGAGATGCTCGACTTCGCCAGACCTCTAAAACTGAAACTCGAACCGGTTTCTCTCCATCCTTTGATTGACAATTGTCTCGAAATCATGGATGACAGGCTCAGGGAAAAGGAAATCCATGTAAAAAAGCGATATGCCAGATCACTCCCTCAAATTCCTCTCGATCAAGAGAAGATGGAACAGGCGATTTTCAACATTCTGCTCAATGCCGTCGAGGCCTTTTTAGAGGGAGGCCATATTGAGGTTACAACCAGACGATTGAGAAAAGATGGCGGAGCAATGGTCATTGAAATCAGTGATGATGGTCCGGGAATCAGTCCAGAGGACTTGCCCTATGTGTTTGATCCTTTTTTAGCAACAAAAAGAAAGGCACGGGGCTGGGCCTCTCCAATGTGAAGAAAATCATAGAGGCCCATGGGGGGATGGCAGGCGTCTCAATCCGAAAACCCAAGGGAACACGGGTCATTCTAACAATTCCTGTCAGGGAGAAGTCATGAAAGCCAAAAGGATTCTCATCATTGACGACGAACGCCCTTTGCTTGAAACTCTTGAGATGTTCCTCACAGAAAAAGGCTACGAGGTAGAATGTGCCATTTCTGCCGAAGAGGGGTTGCAGCGATGTGAACACTTCGACCCTCATGTGACCATTCTCGATATCCGGCTACCCGACATGAATGGGCTCGATGTCCTTCAAAAACTGATTCACAACGGAAGAAAGAACATCATTATCATTACCGCCTTCCATGACATGGATATTACCATTCGTGCCATGAAATTGGGGGCTTTTGACTATATTCCCAAACCAATCGATGTTGAAGAGCTTGAAACGGTTATCGGAAGAGCCCTCAAATCATCCAGTCCCATGCGAACCGCCCGGACCGCCACCCTCAATACGTCTCTATCCCAGGAGGATGGCAAACTCATCGGGAAAAGCAAGGAGATGAAAGAGATCTTTAAAGCCATCGGTGTCCTATCTGAGAACAGGGTAACGGTCCTCATCTATGGTGAAACAGGCACCGGGAAGGAGCTGATCGCCCGGGCAATCCATCACAATAGCCCGTATCGGGCCCATCCCTTTAGGACGATTAACTGTTCAACGATTGTAGGAACACTTCTTGAAAGCGAACTCTTTGGCCATGAGAAAGGTGCCTTCACAGGAGCCTCGGGTTTAAAGCGAGGAAAATTTGAGCTCGCCGGTGAAGGAACGATCTTCCTGGACGAGGTTGAAGATATCCCCTTTGAGCTCCAGTCAAAACTTTTAAGGTTCTTACAGGAAAAGGAATTTGAACGCCTTGGGGGAGAGAAAAGAATCCAATCCAACGCAAGGGTGATCACAGCAACCAACAAAGACCTTTACACCCTGGTGAAAAAAGGGGATTTCAGAGAAGATCTCTATTATCGGCTCAAAGTGGCCACCATCAAGGTCCCGCCGCTCAGGGAACGGAAATCGGATATCCCTCTTCTGATTGAGCATTTCCTCACGAAAATCAATCATGAGTTAGAAAAATCGATTAAAAAGGTCGAAAGGAAGGCCCTTCAAAGGATGATGGAATATGATTGGCCTGGGAATGTCAGGGAGTTGGAAAACATGCTGATCCATGCAGCCATTCATACCCAGGGGGAAATCATTCTTGAGGAATTGATCAGGCCGTTGTTCGGCGAAAGGTACTTTCACCATCAAAAGCAGATGGAGGCGATCCCGAAGGAGCCGAATCTGAAATACTTAGAGAAAGAGTATATTGCCCGAGTCCTGAATCAAACCCACTGGCATCTCGGAAAAACATGCCAACTGCTTGGAATCTCACGTCCCACATTGCGGAACAAACTCAAAATCTACGATCTATCCAACCCTACCAAATCATCTGTGGCTTAACGCCCGATTGAAAATTTTTTTCAAAATTTAAAAGATCTTTTCAGATGAATGGAACCATCCACCCTTCCCTCAACTCTGTAACCTTCTATACTTTAAAGAGTTAATCTTCCAAAATGGTCTGGCATCCTGATTGCTAATGACGAATTGATTTGTATCTTGATCATCACTGAAAATTTCGTTCCTTTTTGATATCAAGACCAAAAATGAATAAGGATCCATTTCAAATCATGGTAGTCCCTTTGAGATGAGCTATCTTGACAAAACAACTTAACTTAAAGTAAGATGCACATCATTACATGACTGGACATTGGTTAGGTTTAGCGGATGCTTCAAACAAGTTTATCACAATTAAATGAAAGGAGGGTTCTATGAAGAGAATATGTCATGTTTTCGTCCTTATGCTGTTGGCCATTTTTATTGTCCCTTCCCTGTCTTTTGCACAGAAGCCCATTGTTCTCGGGGCACCGTTACCGATGGCATTTCTCTATGGTTGGACCGCAGATAAGGGCCTCAAACTGGCGGTAGAGGAAATCAATGCCGCTGGCGGGGTTACTGTGGGAAAAGAAAAACGACCCTTTAAGCTCGAGGTGATGGACACCCGAGACCTTGAGCCCGTCGTGCCGGTCAGCGATGCCCTATTAGTGGTTGAAAAACTCATTCTTGAAAAGAATGCTGATTTCATCGTAGGGGGTCCGGCGCGATCAGAGGCCGCTCTGGCGACCATGGATCTGTTATCCAAGTATAAAAAGGTATCTATCCTATCTACGGGTGCGCTTTCACCAGCCTATCATAAACGGGTTGAAGCCGAATATGACAAATTCAAATATTGCTTTAGAATTTCCGGTGAAGTCGGCTGGCTGGTGACAGGCGAGATCGTTCCCAAGCTGGTGGACATTAAAGCCAAGTTGGGCCTCAATCGCCTGTTCATCATGGTTCAGGATGTTGCCCATGCTCGAGCCACAGGTGATCTCACAGGCAAGCTTGCAAAAGAGAAAGGGTGGGAAGTCATTGGCACGGAGATCTATCCGACCGGCACAACAGACTTCTCTGTTGGATTGTTAAAGGCGAGAAGAGAAAATGCCCAGACCATCCTGATCGTAATGGATATGCCGGAAAGCTCTGTTCTCCTGAAACAGTGGTTTGATATGAAGATCCCAGCCCTTCCTTTTGGTACGATTATTGCTGCTGCGGAGCAACCTGGGTTCTGGAAGGCAACAGAGGGCAAGGGAGAGTTCTGTATGGCCAGTGTCGTCAATGCTGGCAATGCCCCATCCAGAGCAACCCCGTGGACCATGAAATTCGTTGATGCCTATACAAAAAAGTATGGGTTAGAACCAGAGGGTTACGGAGCTTCATCAAGCTACATGGTGCCCTATGTCTTGAAGGATGCTATTGAGCGTGCAGGCTCATTAGATTCTGACGCAATCATAGCCGCCCTTGAAAAAACAGATATGGAGGGCGTCTATGGAAGAATTAAGTTTCATCCCAAATCCCATCAGGTCATTCCAAGTGTGGATCCAAAAGAAGGGGCAGTGGGAACGATCTTCCAGTGGCAGGCAGGAAAGAGGGTCGTTGTCTTTCCACCCAAAATCGCCATGGGTGAGATCAAACTCCCTCCCTGGATGAAGAAGTAAAATGAAGGAATAATGGAATAGTGGAATAATGGAATGTTGGGAAAAGAGAAAAAATGACGGAAGAGTGAGAAGACACAGTATCTGATTTTTTTGAGAATTACCCATTCTTCCAATGTTCCATCGTTCCATTATTCCAGTTTTTTTGCTTATGGATATCCTCATTTACGGAATCATCAATAGTTTCTCCCTTGCATTGATGGCGATTGGATTTACCCTTGTTTACGGGATTAGCCGTCTTCCCAATTTTGCACATGGGGCAATCTATGTGATTACAGGATTTCTTGTCTGGAGTCTGGTCTATCTTCTCAAATTGAACTATGTGATCTCAATTTTGTTGGCGCTGATGATCATGGGCCTGGTCGGAGCTGCCATCTATCGGTTCGTTCTTATTCGCGTGAGGGGAATGGCAACTTCTGAAATCATTGCCACCTATGCCCTCGGCTTGGCAGTTTTGGAATTCTTGCGCTGGAGGGGGTTCAAGGGTATGACCTATACTCTTCCTGTTTTCATTGAAGGAAGTGTTACCATCGCAGGTATTCCCATTGACCTCCAGCGGATCATCGTCATTGCTATTGGGATCGTGGTGGTAACTTTCATGTGGCTCTTTACCCATTTCAATAAAACCGGTCTCGCCCTAAGGGGAATGGCTCAAGACGAACATGCCGCCATGATGCTGGGAATTGATTCGGACTGGATGGCCATCATTGCTATGGCCATGGGCTCCATCCTCGCAGGCATCGCTGCCATCACCCTCCTCCCTTTGGGGAACATCGTAGTAGAGGCAGGTTACAATGTATTAATTCTCTCTATCGCTGTCTGTATTGTCGGAGGTTTGGGCAGTTGGGTGGGCGCCATCCTTGCTGCCTTTATGATCGGATTTGTACAGATTATAACAGTTGCCTACATTCAATCCCATTTCCATATGGTGGTGGCACTGCTGGCAATCATTATCACATTGATCCTGAGACCTTCGGGTTTGTTCGGGAAACAGAAGGAGTTGGAAGAAAGAGTCTAACGAAACGATGAACGACAGATGAATGACGATGGACGAAAAACCATGAACGGAGAAATAGGCGCCATAGAGAGACGCAAAGAACGATTAGACAGGGGCATCAAGGTCCGGACGGAAGGTATCTATGCGATCTCTTCATGGGAGGAAGTGGCTTACCTTGCTCTTCCAAGACTGATTTTAATTTTGGGAATTCTCCTCCTTCCCTTTCTGATGCCTTCCCTTTATTGGAACAGAGTGATTTCCATTGTCGGTATTTACGGTCTCCTGGCATTAGGTTTTGATTTCCTGGCTCATTATGTTGGATTGGTCTCCCTGGGAGGATCCCTTTTTATAGGAGTCGGGGGATACCTTGCAGCCATTCTGAATAAATCTTTCGGACTCTCTCCCCTGTTCACCATTCCCGCTGCCACCTTAGGGGGAGCCATCCTCTGCACCCTTCTCATTCTACCCGCCCTTCCTCTCAGGGGCGTCTATTTTGCCATTGTCACCCTGATGTACCCCCTTGTTCTATTCAGAATCATCGAGGCCCTCAATATCTTAGGCGGAACGGATGGAATTCTTGGCGTAGCCAGCTTTCCCAATCCATGGGTGGAACAATATCTCATCCTGTTTGTCGTGATTATCGCGCTCTTTGGGTTAAGACGGTTGGTCAATGAGGATATCGGATTAGTCTTTCGCGGAGTCAAGGATAATGATCAGGCCGTAAAAGCCTCTGGCTTAAGCATTACTTATTATAAAGCCATTGCCGTGTTTATCACGTCAGCGCTCGGTTGTTTCGGAGGGGCTTATTTCGTCCACATTTACATGGTGGCCGGAATTTCATTATTCGCCCTGGACTACTCTGTCATCCCCATCGCCGCAACCGTGATCGGTGGTGGAGGAACCCTCGTCGGTCCCCTTTTGGGCTGTTTTATCCTCGTTCCGATTTCAGAGCTCTTGAGGGCTTTTGGAACCTTGAGGATCGTCTTCTATTCGGTCATCCTGCTGGCCTTTATTATGTTCCGAAGCGAAGGGATCATGGTCTACGCCCAACGGAAATATCATCAGTTTGAGAGGTGGGTCAAAGTATGAGCGGAGAGCCAATTCTCCAAGTCAATAAAGTCTCCAAGGCGTTTGGCGGCGTCCAAGCGGTCCGGGATGTCAGCTTCAGCGTTCAGGCAGGAGAGGTCTTTGGCATCATTGGCCCCAATGGATCGGGAAAGACGACGCTCATCAACTGCATCACCGGATTTATCAAGATGGATTCAGGCAAGGTTTTGTATAAAGGAACTGATATCAGCAATAAAGCTCCAAACCAGATTGCCAATCTTGGCCTGACTCGAACCTTCCAGATCATGCGACCTTATTACAGCCTCCCTGCTTATAAGAACCTTATCGTTCCTCTCTTCTCTCCAAGAGCGAGACGCATGGGCGGCTGGCGAGGCGGAGGAAAACTTGGGGATCGCGGGACGGTCAGCATTGATATTCTCGAAGAGATCGGCTTTGAGAGAGACTCCTTCGTGCCTTATAAGTTGGCATCAAGCCTGCCAACCGGATACCTTAAGCGTCTTGAACTTGCGAGATGCCTTGCTTTAAGGCCTGATCTTATTCTCTGTGACGAAGTCTTTTCCGGCCTGAGCATGAGTGAAATCGCCAGCATGGTTCCCTTAATCGAAAAACTCCAGATGGATGGGATCACCCTGGTGATGATCGAACACCGACTCAGGGAGCTCTTCCGGGTGGCCAGTCGAGTCATGGTATTAAACTTCGGAGAAAAATTAACCGAAGGCCCTCCTGAAGAGGTCATGGCGAATGAAAAAGTCAA
>CAKZKY010000302.1 GCA_937124575.1 uncultured Pseudomonadota bacterium
CGGCGAGCAATGGAGTGGAGGCACTTCGTGAACTGAGCAAGTGTTCCTCCACCTTCGATGCCGTCGTCACGGATGTGGTGATGCCCGAGATGGATGGGATTGCCCTCGTCCAGGAGATCTCTCAAAAATATCCTGATCTCCCGGTGATGGTGATGACCGGTTTCAGTGATAAATTTTCGGCCCAGAAGGCCATCAATGCAGGAGCCAGTGAGTTCATCAAAAAGCCGTTTTCGATCACTGAGTTCTCTTTTCGATTGAACAAGATGATACAGAACCATAAAGATATGAAAAGAACGGTACAAAAACAGAGAGGTGAAGGAGGTCCATGACCAAAATTTTTATCTTTTAGCTTGGATTAAAGATCCATTGAAAAGCCTCCGGAGGGGATGGGGGATTTGATAAAGCGACTGTCAAAGAATTGGAAATCAGATGGAAGAATCTGCGGAAAAGATTGATGGCCAAAAGATGTTGGCCATGTTTCAGGAATGGATTGATTCGCGAAAACTATGTAAGCTGGTTATTCCGAATACGGAACATGGATGGATTACCCTACTTCTCGGCATCCATCCTGAAGGGTCCCCCCCCTCTCTGACCACTGACAAGGTGAAAGGAATTGAAAAGATTATCTCACGATATGAAAAGAAGGGGCTCGATTTAGAATTTTTAGAAAAAGACGGCGTTTTATGTTGGTTTCAGAGCCGGCTGATTGAATTTCAACCCCAGGCCCTCCGGATAGCGATGCCGCAATATATCGTCCGGATGCAAAGACGGAGATATGTGAGAATCACCGCACGTTCAGGGACGGAGGTCTTCTTTCAGCGGGACAATGGAAGAGCCATCAGTGCGAAAGTAAAAGACTATGGATTAGGAGGAATTTCGTTCTTCACCCCTCCTTTCTTTAATTTGAATTTGGACGAATATGTCAGTGAAATGGAGTTAAGGATTCCGGATGAAAAGGGGTGGAATCGCTTTCATATTCCTCGTTCGAAAGTAAAACGGTTAGAAAAGACGGCGGGCGGAGGGCTCTGCGTCGTGGAGTTCATTGAAATTCCAGAGATTGAAAAAGAGCACTTATGGCATTATATCTTTAAAGAACAGCGTTTTCTTCTTCGAAAGACCGGCAAGATCTGACCGAACCTCTGTCCCTCCGAACCAAACAGGGTTGGAGGGATAAAGATGGTGCCATTCCAATTTTTCAGCGACCGAAAACAAACTCAACTTCCATCCTGGCCCAAAAGGTTTTTCAAAGGGAGACAAAAGTCAATTTATTGACATATCCCTGATTTCAACCCAAAACCTTGACATTTGACATCCCTTCGTCATTATTAGAAAACACATTTTCTAAGATTTCTATATAAAATCAAAGGATTAGGAAATTAATATTGTTTGGCATGCAATTTGCTATATTTGTTTATCATCTTTCAGATGACGCTCATTGGGGCTTTTAATTCCATGGTCTTTAAACCGTTGAGGAGGAAAGAGAATGGATCCGTTGAATGTTAAGAAAACCTGTATCTTTCATCGTGAATCGAATCACCCCAGCCTTGGTCGTGGGATAGGATACTGTGACCTTGGACTGGTATGGGCTATTTGTGACGGAGATATAAAATTTTGTGAATAGCCTGAAGCCTTCATTCGAAATCTATATTCTCTTTGGCAGAAACAGAAAAGAACAGATATGAACGTAAAAGTTCAGACCATCTAAACGCTTTGCCCCTCTTACCTCGAACAATCCTTCTTATTTGTTCCTTCCAATGATACTAAAGTCTGAATTCATTTGTGACGATATAGCAATAAAGAAAAATAGAGATTAACCGAGACCATTAAGGGATAAAGGCCTCAGGAATCGACGATGTCCGATAACGAGATTTTAAATATCAAAGAGGTTTCTGATTATTTGAAGATTCCTGTTTCAACGGTCTATAAACTTGTACAAGAAGGCAAAGTTCCGGCCGTAAAGTTTGGAAAACATTGGAGATTTTTAAAAAGAGACCTCGATCAACTCTTTGCGCAAAAGAGGGAAGAAAATCATTCAATCCATTTAGAAGAAGGAAAATATGAAGGCTGAACTGATCAACCCATTTCTTGAAGCAACGGTTTCTGTCTTAAAGACAATGGCATCCGTTGATCCCAAACCGGGGCCACCCTATATTAAGAAAGGAACCACTGCCACCGGGGATGTGTCTGGTATCGTTGGGATTGCTGGCGAAACAGAAGGTTCCATCTGTATTACCTTTAGCCGGGAGTGCATCCTATTAATCATCAGTCAGATGCTGGGTGAAAGACAATTGGAGATCAACGATGTGGTTATGGACGCAGTCGGTGAACTGACCAATATGATTTCAGGGGACTCTCGGAGGCGTCTTGAAGAAATGGGGCACCATTTCCAAGGAGCCATTCCCTCTGTGATCTCCGGTAGGAGCCATGAGATCCGGCATATCACCAAGGGGCCAATCCTTGCGATACCGTTCCATACCATAGCGGGTCCATTCACCGTTGAGGTCTGTTTTAAATAACGATCAAGCCATTGGAAAGAATAGGGAAGCCAGGGCGTCCACTCTCGAGATTGAGAAAAATGGAAGGAGTAAATCCGTTGTCTTTCGTTACATTTTCTCCACTGGACATCACTGATACCGAATTTCTTCAGATCCGACGTCTTGTCTATGATCTTTGTGGAATTAATCTGACAGATGGTAAAAAGGAACTGGTAAAGACCCGATTGGGGAAGAGAATTCGGAACGGTCCCTTTAAATCTTTTCAGGACTATTATCAATATGTGCTGAGCGATGAATCGGGCCAGGAATTGGTACACATGCTGGACTCGATCACCACGAATTACACCTTCTTCTTTCGAGAACAGGGACATTTCGATTATCTCCGCCAAAATGTTTTGCCGGAGCTCATTCGTAAGAGAAAGATGACGGAAAGGAAGCTTCGGTTTTGGAGTGCGGCTTGTTCATCAGGTGAAGAACCCTATTCGATTGCCATCACGATATTGGAAAGCATTGAACAGCCCTATCTTTGGGATATTTCTGTTTTAGCGACCGACATCTCAACCAAAGTTCTCAAGGTAGCGGAAACAGGCATCTATCCTGCCTCCCGTCTACAGAACCTTACGGATTCTCTGACTAAAAAGTATTTCTTAAAAGGGGAGGGGGCATGGAAAGATTACATGAAGGTGAAAGATGAACTCAGGAAATTGGTTCAATTCAGACGGGCCAACCTTATCGAACCTTTCGATCCCCCACAACCATTTGACTGTATCTTTTGCAGGAATGTCATGATCTATTTTGATAAAAAGACCCAAAGGGAGTTGATCCATCGTCTTTATGAGTGTTTAAATGAGGGGGGGATCCTTTTGGTTGGACATTCAGAAAGTTTGATTGGGATTGAGCATCCCTTCAAATATGTCCGGCCGTCAGTGTATAGAAAATAGAAGGAAAGGAAGAGAGGGGAGAGTTGCTCTCACCTCAGAAAGAATAAAAAAGTGGGTAAAATTATCGTCGGCATTGCGGATATGAAGGTTTCGGACGATCCGGATGCAACCCTCATCACCTATTCTCTGGGGTCCTGCATTGGGGTAAGTATCTATGATCCGACCGTCAGAGTGGGAGGGATTCTCCATTTCATGCTTCCCGAGTCAAAGATTGATCCTCAAAAGGCATTGAAGAATCCGTGGATGTTTGCTGATTCAGGCATTCCTCTTTTTTTCAAGGAGGCTTATCGATTGGGGGCTGAAAAAGTACGATTGACAGTCAAAGTAGTGGGGGGAGCCCAAATCCTTGACGATTCAAACTTCTTCAACATCGGAAAGAGGAATTACATGGCCCTTCGAAAAATTTTTTGGGCGAACAATATTTTAATCCGCGCCGAAGAAATAGGCGGGAGTGTCAATCGGACGCTATCCCTTGAATTATCTACTGGAAAAGTGATCGTGAAGACCTCCGGAGATGGGGTAAGAGAGATATGAGCCTAACAGATCGCATCCTTCAATCCATGGACCAGTTACCTCCGTTTCCAATGGTGATCCAGAGGGCCATTCAATTGATCGAAGACCCCCGATCATCGGCCCAGAGCCTCGTTGATGTCATTCAGTTCGACCCGGGGATCACGGCCAATATTCTTAAACTCTGCAACTCCGCTTATTTTGGGCTTCGGAAACCAGTCTCCTCTCTAAGAGAAGCAGTGGTTATGGTCGGATTCGATCAGTTGATGGAGATTGTTCTGAGCCAGGAAAGCGCCACATTCCTACAAGAACCCTGCAAGGGATATGATCTGGGGCAGACCGACCTCTGGAAGCATTCGGTCGCCTGCGCCCTCCTCTCACGCATCATCTCCAAACGGTTGAACCGGGGAGTGGCCCTGACCCTGTTCACTGCTGCGCTTCTCCATGATATCGGAAAGATGATGTTAGGGCAATTTGTTCAGGACTATTTCGGACAGATCAGGGGGTTAATCGGAGAGAAGCCACTTTCTTTTAACGAAGCCGAAAAGAAGATCCTAGGCATCGATCATGCGGAACTGGGAGGGAGGGTTGCAGAGAAATGGAAGTTTCCAAGGTCGATCATTCTGGCCATCCGTTACCACCATACTCCTTCCCAAGTGTCCGAGGATCGGGACGTCGTAGAGATGGTCGCCTTGTGCGATGTAGTGGCCATGCTTACGGGCATCGGAGGAGGAGCGGATGGCCTCACCTACCATGGAAATGGCGAGGTGATGAAACGGCACCATCTTAACGAAAAGGATGTGGAACAGTTTATCGTAAAGCTGGGAGACCAGTTTCAACTGGTCGATGAAACTTTGAAAAGTGAGAGAGGGGGGGAGGGAAAATCGTGGCTTACAATGTCCTGATTGTGGACGATTCCCAGACCATGCGAAAAGTCATCCGGAAAACGGTTTCCATTTCCGGCTTTGAGATCGGGGACTGCTGGGAAGCAGGTAATGGTCAGGAGGCTTTGGCCATTCTTGATTCCTGCTGGGTTGACCTGATCCTGGCAGATCTCAATATGCCGGTGATGAATGGGCTCGAAATGCTCCGGGAATTAAAGAAGACAGAACTGCATTCCCATATTCCCGTTGTTTTGATTACCACGGAGGGAAGCGAGAAGCGTCTTGAGGAAGCCTATGCCCTCGGGATCAAGGGATATATACAGAAACCCTTTTTTCCAGAGACCATCCGGGATGTTCTGACAAAAATTATGGAGGAGATCCGTGATTGATGAAATTTTGAAAAATGCCATTGTGGTCACCGGCCAGGTGTTTGAGACCATGTTCTACACCCCCATCGCAGTTCAGCAGGAGGAGGATGAACTCGATTCCTCCCCCCCATCGGTGTCTGCCTTTTATCGAGGGGAGATTGGATTCGAGGGAAGGTATTCCGGTAAACTGATTCTGACGATCCCCGTTGAATTAGCAAAGACGATGGCCATCAATTTTATGGGACTGGAGGAGGCTGTCTCCGATGCTCAAACCATGGATACGGTCAATGAGTTATGCAACATGATTTGCGGAAATATCTTCTCACATCTCGACAGAAAGACGATTTGGAACCTCACCCTTCCCCAAACCCATGAGGTTTCCGGACAGGCCATAGAAGCGGACCATGGAGAACGGACAAAGGCGATCCGTTTCGACGCGGAAGGGTATGCGGTTCAACTTCAGATTCAATTGGTTCCGGAATCATGAGAAAAGGAAAGAGGCCGAATGGAAAATCAGAAGATTAAAGTTCTTATTGTTGATGATTCAGCGATTGTCCGTAAGATCTTCAGCGAAGATCTTTCCAGGGAAACGGATTTTGAGGTCGTTGGGGCCGCTCCCGACCCGTTCGTCGCTCGGGATAAGATTGTCCGCCTGAAACCCGATGTGGTTCTTCTGGATATCGAAATGCCCCGGATGGATGGCCTCACCTTTCTGAAAAAGTTGATGCACTATTACCCATTGCCCGTGATCATTGTTAGTTCCCTGACGCCTAAGGGAAGTAAGATGGCGTTGGAGGCCATGGAATACGGGGCCATCGAAGTCCTTTCTAAACCCGGGGGGCCCTACTCCGTAGGAGACATGAGCCATCAGTTAAAGGAAAAGATTCGGGCCGCATCAAAAGTGCGTATGGACCGGCGATGCGGAACCAATTCAGCCATTTCAGATCGAGAAGGGTTGAGAATCCTTACCGAAACCACCCAGAAACTGATTGCCATTGGAGCCTCCACCGGTGGAACCGAGGCGCTCAAAGAAGTTCTTATTCGACTCCCCCAGAATACTCCTGGCGTTCTGATCGTTCAGCATATGCCTGCTCAGTTTACAAAGGCATTTGCAGAAAGGCTAAATGGCCTCTGCCAGATAGAAGTAAAAGAGGCAAAGGATGGAGATTCGGTGTTGAACGGGCAGGCCCTCATCGCCCCCGGAAATTATCATATGGTTCTGAGACGAAGCGGTGCCCGATACTATGTGAATGTAAAGGATGGTCCCATGGTTAATCATCAGAGACCTGCGGTGGATGTGCTTTTTCATTCAGTAGCGCAGTATGCCGGATCGAATGCGATTGGTGTCCTCCTAACTGGCATGGGAAGCGATGGGGCCAAGGGGATACTGAAAATGAAGGAAGCTGGAGCAAGGACCATTGCACAGGATGAGGAGAGTTGTATTGTTTTCGGTATGCCTAAAGAAGCGATCAAACTGAATGCGATTGACAGGGTGATCCCATTAGGCAAGATTTCTGAAGGGATCATCCAGATGATTAATATGGGTTAAGGAAAGAGGAAGATGGCGAGCGAGAGGAACCATCACCCGAACCCCCTCATTGTGTGTTGTTTTAATATTCAATGACTATTCTGATGGTTCTCGTCAGGCAAAATCATTATTGACGTGATGATGGTGATGGCTGAGAGAGAGACCAAGATTGATCAAATTGATCCAGAACCCACCAAGGGACAGAAGGATCGTGTTCCCAAAGAAAGGCAGGAAGGGACCTCCTCCTCTCAGATCAGGCCACAAGTGAAGGAAAGTAGGATGAAAAAAAGATCGGTGATTATGGTCGGATTATTAGGGCTACTCATCCTCGGTGGAGCCGGGGGAGCGGCTGTCCATTTTGGTTATCTTTCAATCCCAGGTCTTTCGGCCACCAACCGACCTGAACCTGCCCCTCCTCCAAAACCAGAGATGGGAGAGACCCTGAAATTCACACCTCTCATCATTAATCTCAACGAGGAGACGGGCAGGAGCTATCTGAAAACGACCATTGTCCTTGAGCTGGAGAATAAAAAGTTGGTGGAGACGATTCAGGCAAGAATGTCGGTGTTTACGGATACCGTCATTTTAACAATAAGCGATAAAAAACTCGAAGATCTGAAAACGAACGATTTCAAGGATCGCTTGAAGGGTGAACTGATGAGCCGATTCAATGACCTCCTTGGTCAGAAAGGGATCCGAGGGATCTATTTCGACGAATTCCTCTTTCAATAACGGATGGACATGGATCAACCGATCTATCTAAAAAGGGAAGAGATCAAACTGGGGTGTGGATCAACGGCGAAGTCCACCATTGTGGAAAACTACTTTCAGGTAATCGAGGTTGATGAAAACCATGTTGAAATATATCTCCTCGATTGCTTCGATCAGCCCGTTGGCAAAGGTACACTGATCTCGAAGGAAGAGCTGAAAGAGTATATCCCCTGCCCGGATTATTTTAAGGGGAAGAAAAGCCCAAAAGAGATTCAGATTGAAAAACACGTCCAAGCAGGAAATCTCCATTATGAAAAAAGAGAGTTCTTCAGTGCAGAGTATGAATATAATCAGGCCCTTGCCATGAACCAGGAACACTTGCAGGCCAATCTTGGAAAAGGGAAGTCATTGTTCGCAAGAGGAGAAAAGGAGGCCGCAAAGGAGATCTTCTCAAAACTCTCTCGATCCATAATCCTTTACCAAAAAGAGAATAAACATGTTTTTAACGAACTTGGAATTGAACTCCGAAAGAGAAGGATGTTTGAAGAAGCAATTTCTAATTATCTCAGGGCCATCTCTATCGATCCGCAGGATGAAGTCCTCTATTATAACCTGGGGAGAGCCTTCTACGAGAAAGGAGCGCGAGAAGAAGCAATGGGGTATTTGAGACATGCCCTGGGTCTTAAGGCTAATTTTAAAGAGGCAGAAGAGTTTCTATCCCGGCTCCAGTCTTCCTGAAGGCCAGATTCATAAAACCATTGTGTTGAATCGGCACCTTTTGCCTAAGCCGATAGGCAAAAATTACCCATCCTTCATCTTCTGATCTGTTTTGAAAGCGCCTTTTAGACTTTTTCTTTATTGCTTCAATACGTTGAATTCCTCTAACCCTGCGGTTGGCCTATTTAATCGAGTTTCCCTTCAATAAAGGTTTTGATTGGTCAAAACCCATCTCGCTTTAATCTAAGGCATGATAATTGCATTCTAACATCTCAATCCGGAGGTGTACGATGAAGATCAAAGAACTTTTTCCATCCATTCCATCCCCCCTTCTCTCTGAAAAGAATAAGGCGGAATCAATTAAAAACGGCGATTTTCAGAAGTTGTTAGGAGAGGCCTGCCAACGAGCGTGTTCACCCTCAGAGACGCTATCCACCGTGCAAGGAGAAGGCCGGACAGAACCCTCCTCCAATCCTTTTGCATCGGTTCCTCTTTTGAATCTGACCGAAATGGAGGTCATACGATATCAGGGGCTTCAGGCGATTGAGGACACGTTAAAGGTCTTAGAAGAATATCAACAGGGCCTTTCCGATCCAAAAACCACTTTGAGAAAGATTGCTCCATATATCGAGACGTTAAATAGGCATGCGGATGGATTACATCGGCTTTCAGAGAAAATTTCTCCCTCTGACCCGTTGTTTAACATTCTGAAGGAGACCGGAATCCTTTCTGCCATTGAAGTCGAGAAGTTTCGAAGAGGGGATTACCTCTAACCGTCCTCCGGAGGCATCTCTATGGACATTGAATGCTTCGGGTTGGATCATGGCCTAATGGAAATCAGGGAGGTTCAGGGGAATAAAAAAGAACCTCTTTTCGAAGCCCCACGAGAAAGTTTTCTATATCTGATGCAGTCCAGGCTCCATAACGAGGGCAACGCCCGAATATCTAAGGAAGAGACGCTCTTCGAGGATTATATCGTCAAACCCGGGGATACCCTGTGGAAGATCGGGGTCAAAATGTTTAAGGTCGATCCCTATCAGATTGCTAAGGAGAATGGTATTGAAAACCCAGATCGGATCTTTCCGGGCCAAAAAATAAGAATTTATAAACCTCAGCCTCCTCCTGCCCAGACCGTAACGGCGAGCTGGTACGGAAAAGAGTATCATTCAAAACCCACTGCCAGTGGAGAGAGATTTGATATGCACCAGAACACAGTGGCGCACAAGACCTTGCCTTTTGGCACCCAGGTTCGGCTCATCAATCCAGAAAACGGAAGAATGGCCATTGGAAGGGTGAATGATCGGGGACCATTTATCCGGGGCAGGGATATTGATCTCTCTTTTGGCCTGGCCGAACGTTTAGGAATGGTCAAAAAGGGAGTCGGAAAGTTGATTATGGAGGTTCTATAAGAGTCAATTATTTGACATTTCGGAAGAAATATCGTAGCATTCCTTTAATCAGTCATAAAGGCCTATGATCCGTTCGGCTCTCAAAGGGATTTTGGTTGAAGAAGAGAGAGTCATCATCATGGGATCAAACCCCATGGGGGCCGCTCGAGTAAACCC
>CAKZKY010000303.1 GCA_937124575.1 uncultured Pseudomonadota bacterium
TTTATTGGAAGGCTGATGGAGGCACGGATTACAAAAAAGGCCAAACTGGTGACATTCGACGTCAGACTTTCCCATACCGCTGGAAATAGCGACGAGTGGTTTCCCGTCACGCCAGGGACGGATGCCGTAGTTGCCCTGGCCATGGCCAATGTGATCGTCAATTCAAATCTTCATCATAAGGACTTTATCCAGAGATGGACCAATCTCTCCCCTCCTTCACTTGGGCAGTACTTATCCCAATACACCCCTGAAATGGCACAGAAGATCAGTGGAGTTCATGCTTCGGACATCGAAAGGATTGCAAAGGAATTTGCCACCACCCCGCCTGCGGTTGCTATTAGCGGCCGGGGTTTGAGCGGCCATTTCAACGGAGTCTACAACGAGCGGTGTATCTTTCTTCTCAATGCCATTGTTGGAAACATCGATGCTCCTGGAGGCCATTGCCTTCCCAGGACTTACCGTTTCGATGATCTGGGTCGAAAGATATCTTCCGGTTTTGAGGAATCTCAGATCACTCCGCAGAGATTCATCTCCCTTGTAAAGAGGAAGCGGTTACATCCGAAGCTCTATTTCCTTTATGAGTCCAACCCTGCTTACGTCAATCCTGATACCAATGCAACGATAGAGGTTTTAAAGGATGAAAAACTCATTCCCTATATGGTCGTGGCAGACACCTACATGACCGAGACCGCTACCTATGCTGACCTCATTCTTCCTACCACCACCTACCTGGAGAGTTGGGGATTGGATTCTTCTCCATCACTGGATATGATTCCTTTTATTGCACTCCAACAGCCCATTGTTCGCCCTCCTGGGAATGCTGTTTCCATCTCCGACATCTTTATTGAACTCGCCAACCGGATCGGTGAAGGAATGGAACCCCATTTTAAATTTAAGTCCACAGAAGCATACCTCCAACGCAAGGTTTTAGAGATTGAGAAATTGAAGCGGGCAGGAGGATGGAAGTATTTGAAAGAGCACGGGGTCTGGTTCGATTCAAAAGAAAGACCGAAATATAAGGCCTATGAACTCAATGGATTTAACACCCCTTCACGAAAAATAGAGATCTATTCCGAGCGTATGAAACGAAAAGGATTTCAGGCCTATCCAAGTTATGAGCCCATTCCAGACCACACCGACCTCAGAGGTAAATTTATCCTCATTACCTACGAACCGAATGTCATGGGAGCCAGGACGGGGAACTTGATGTGGTTGTCTGAGATCAAACATCTCAGTCCTGTTTGGATCAATCGGGATGTGGCGAAGACACTTCATATCGAAGAAGGGGATCGCGTCAAAATCTCAACAAAACTTGGATCCTTCATTACACAAGCCCGACTGACTTTTGGCATTCATCCCAAGGTGATCGGGATTGAAAGAAATATGGGTCACTGGGGATTTGGTCATATTGCCCGGGCGAAAAAATTCAAGAGCAACGATCCCAACACAAAACTGGTCTGGTGGGAGAAAGAGGGCAATGGGATCTCTCCCAATTCAATCGTCTATGGCACCTCCGATCCTATCGGAGGAGGAGAGTCCTGGAACGATACACCGGTAACTATTTCAAAAGTCTAAAGGATGTGAGCGATGAAGGGATTGAGCCTGATCAAAAAGTGGAAATCCATTTTAAGAAAGAGAGAAATAACCACCCTCCTAAGAAAAAGATGGGTCATCTTCGGTGTCTGTCCGCTCATTTGCCTAATCGGTTTGTCCTTCGTGATCTGGGTTGGCCATTTATCAACGACCCATGCCGTCATCTGCCTCTCCTGTCATGCCAAACAGACGAATCTTCCCATGTGGTCCCCCTCTCAAATTCATCCTAAGAAGGTGACCTGTGCGAATTGTCATGCTAAGCCTGGTCAATGGTTTCCAATGTATTTCTATGCCGATGAACGGGTCAATGATAACTGTCTCAGTTGTCACCCAAAGATCGCCAAAAGCGAAATGAGCGAAGCCCATCATATGAGGATTACCCATAAATTCCATATCGAGGAGTCGAAACTGCTGTGTATTGACTGTCACAGAAATATTGCCCACGAAAAAATGGAAGCAGGAACGAACCGGCCCCGAAAGTCTACCTGCGTTGCCTGTCATGAAGATGCGGTTGATGGGAGTCCTGAATCCTGTGGGAAATGCCATACCAAGGTCCCGGTGAAGCCTTCCTAATATATATTGGGATCAACACAAGATGAAACCTTCGTTCCCCCTTCTTCCTAAAATCCTCTCGTGGTTTTCTGGCAAGAAAAAGAGACCCCTTTACATTTTTTGCCTACTGCTTTTGTTCATCTTTTTAATAGCCCTTTTTAGATTTTCTGAAAGCCCGTCCTTCTGTGGCCTCTGCCACAATATGAAGGAGTATATTGAATCCTGGAAAGTCTCCTCACACAATCGAGTGGCCTGCCTTGATTGTCACCGCAAACCCGGTCTTTGGAACCATCTTAAAGGAAAAGGGTTAGACCTCCAGCTCGGGGTGACCTATCTTCTCATTGGCAAAGGGTTCAAAAAAATTCATTACGAAGTGGATGATGGCAATTGTTTGCAGAGGGGTTGTCATCGTATGGAGGATCTGAA
>CAKZKY010000304.1 GCA_937124575.1 uncultured Pseudomonadota bacterium
AGGATGGTTAGCATGGAAAAAGAACGGATTTTAATCGTTGACGATGAGCCCATGGTTTTGGGTACAGTTGCCTCCTACGTGACCCATATCGGGTTTGAGCCTATAACCGCCGGGAATGGCAAAGAGGCCTTGGAGCGATTAAGAAGTGATCCCACTGCCATCTTAATCACCGATATCAGGATGCCTGAAATGGACGGGTTTGAGTTAATGAAAACGGTCCGGTCTGAATTTCCGGATATCCATATCATTGCCATGACCGGTCACGGGGCCTCCTATACCTTTACCGATGTGGTTGAATGTGGAGCAACCGATTACTTGAACAAACCTTTCTCCCTCGACGAGTTGAGGGCCAAATTGAATCGGGTGAGTCGAGAAAGAGAACTCCTCAAAAATTTAAAACAGAAATCGATGGAACTGGAAAAGGCGAACGAAGACCTGAGAAGACTCGATAACCTGAAATCCGTTTTCGTCTCAAGCGTCTCACATGAACTGCGGACCCCTCTGACCGTCATCAAAGAGTTTATCTCCCTCATGCTGGAAGGATATGGAGGCTCGCTCACAGAGGATCAGAAAGAATATCTGGGCATTGCCCACAAGAACATCCTGCGGTTGACGAACCTTATCGATACGCTATTAGACTTCTCACGGATTGAATCCGGAAAAGGGTTACAGCTGAAATTTGAACCCACCCCTTTGACGGAAGTGGCTGAAGATGCAGTGATGACATTAACCCAATCGCTCGAAGAGAAGAGTATAACCTTGGATAACCGCCTCGATCCGGACATGCCTATGGTTCTGATTGACCGAAATCGTTTGATTGAAGCGTTAATCAACCTCATTAGTAATGGAATTAAATTCACTCCGGCTGGAGGCAAGATCACAATCGATACGAGGGGACTTACAGAGAAACGGGACTATTTGAAAGTGGTGGTGAGTGACACAGGTGTCGGAATTCCTTCAGAAGAATTGCCCAAAATATTCGATCGATTCTATCAGGGTCAGAGCAGTGGGATTTCGATGGGGTTAGGGCTGGGACTTGCCATTACTAAGGAGATCATTGAAGGACATCAGGGCACCATTCAAGCAGAGAGCCGTCCGGGAATTGGAACGACATTTATCTTCACCCTGCCCCTCCTCGAGGTAAATAATATCTTCCGGTTGATCATCGAGCCGATGTTAGAAGAATCTGAAAAAGAGAAACTCCCTCTTTCAATGATCCGAGTGAAGTTCTGGGATCCAAAGCAGAAAAGGGAGGTGGTCTTGAGCCAGGAGTCCTGGGGAAGTGTGAAATATGCACTTCAGAAGATGGTCCGTTCAGTCGATATGATTGTCCCCTTTACAAACAGCTTCATCTTTATCTTTTCATTTATTGACCAAAAGCTCGCTAAGGAAATCGGAGAAAGGGTGGAGGTAAAGCTAACCCAAGGATCCTATGTTCCAAAGGGGACAGAGGTCCAATTCAAAACCTATTCCTATCCCCAGGATGCAGGTTCAAAAGAAGAATTTTTAAAAGGGTGCCGTCAACTGATCAAGATGGAGTAAACCCTGCTATAAATCTAAAGGAAGGAGTTGACGAAAATGAGAAAGGGGTATCGGGAAGTTCCTCCCATTAGAAGCGTTTATCCTATGATGAGACCATTTATGATGATCTGCATCCTGCTGATCTTCTTGGCGGGCTGTGAGGGAAAGTCTACCCCATCCCAAGGCAAGACAGAGTCAATTTCTGTTCCGAAAGTGACTGTCGAGAAAGAGAAAGCGGAAAAAGAAGAACCCCTTCCTCCCGAAGTAAAGATTAAGTTGAAGAGAGATGGTAAAGATAATTATTCTTGGGAATTGAGTGGTTCCGATGCGGATCAAATTCTGAAGGTAAATGAAAAATTGAGAAAGAAATTAGGAGGAGAACAGCAGAAATAATCGGCAATAGGGTCAGACCTCACTCTCAACAAAGGCAACCCCTGCAGATAATCGTCTTATATGGAAGGAGGTATTGAAAAGTTATGGAAACATTTATTGAGCAGATCATGAAGGAACTTCCCTTTGGGCTTGGAATTGCCATACTCATCTTTTTGGGAATCCTATTGATCATCTGGCTTCTTCTCCCTCTCTGGGTCTTGTTTGTCCAGTGGAATACCGGAAAGATCCGAGAAGAGATCCGAAGGCTTGCCGATCAGATGGAAAGAAAGGATTTGAATAAACCCTGTTAGAAAGTTTTCAACCTTCTAACGGGAAGACTCACACTCCGATAGAACCTAAACTTTGCACGGGGCAAGAAGCGGGGTTTTCTAACGGGGTGAAAAGAGAAATACGATTCCAGGCAAGAGAATGAAAGAAACCTCCAATAATTTTAAATTCGCCACTCCATTGAAAACCAGAGTCCAATCATATCAGGAGATCCTGGATTTCAGCTCCCGATGGAATAATATCTTTAGGGGTAGCCTGAAGTGGGTTTTCCTCCTATTTTTCCCTTTGATGATTGGCCTTGTCCATTCTCAGGAGCTTCCCAAAATCCCTCTCTATATCAAACAGAAAACGATACAAGTCGAAGTGGCCAAGACCCCTGAGGAAAGGGCTGTTGGATTAATGAACCGAAAGCACCTTGGGAAAGATGAAGGGATGCTCTTTATCTTCGAAGAGGAAGGATATCATAGCTTCTGGATGAAAGACACCTACATTCCGTTGAGCATTGCCTTCATCAACCGGGAAGGCCGTATTGTGAAGATCGCGGATATGAAACCTTTGACCCTGGCCTCGCATTCTCCTCCGCAACCTATTCTCTATGCCCTGGAGATGAATCAAGGGTGGTTCTCTAAGAATGGGATCAAGGTCGGAGACTTGATCAGATTTTCCAAATAACCTGAAAAAGAAGTTTCGGGTTTGTAGTTTCAAGTTTATAAATCAGAAACTTGAAACTACAAACTTATAACTTGAAACTCTAAGGGGTATCGTAATCTCCGGTCCAGCAGTAGAGACAGAGTTTTTCGCGAGGAAGACCGATGGCTTCCACCATATCTTCGATCCTCTGATACTTGAGCGTCGTCGCTCCCAACTCCTTGCAGATCCAATCGACCATCCGCTGATACTTCTTGGAACGGTGCTCAATATATTCCCTCACATCTTCAATATCCTTACCCTCAAGGGCACGGATCGCCTTGCGCGCCGCCAGCTCTTTTGTGGAGCGAGTGGAGAGGGCGAAACGGCAGGGGAACATCAAAGGAGGGCATGCGGGTCGGATATGAACCTCCTTGGCTCCGTATTCCCAGAGCTTTTTGATGGTGTAATTCTTCAATTGTGTCCCCCGCACGATCGAATCTTCGCAGAGGACAATGCGGTTTCCCTGAATCACTGATCCCACCGGAATGAGTTTCATCGTTGCCACCAGATCTCTGATCTCCTGCGAAGGTGGGGTGTAACTTCGGCCATAACCGGGTGTATATTTCACCAGAGGCCTTCGATAAGGGAAACCCGACTCCATGGAATAACCGATGGCATGACCTACCCCTGAATCTGGAACACCAGCCACCAGGTCTGCCTTCACCCTGTCTCTTCGAGCCAGTGCCCTTCCGCAACGCTCTCGAACCAGCTCCACGCTGATGCCCTCATAACTGGAGGCAGGATAACCTGTATAGATCCATAAAAAGGCACAGATCTGATTCTTTGTCTGACCAGGCGATTTTTCCACAAGTCCATCCCTCCCGATGAGCACAATCTCTCCGGGATCGAGATATTTTTTAATCTTGAAGCCTAAATTGAGAAAGGAACAGGTCTCTGTCGCAACAGCATAGTCGTCTTCCCGTTGTCCGATCACCAGAGGGGTTCTTCCCAGACGATCACGGGCAGCATAGATTCCCTCTTTCTTGAGCAGAAGGATAGAGGCGGAACCCTTAATGCGATCATAAACAGACTCGATACCATCGAGCAGTGTTGGCCCTCGGGTGATGAGTTTGGCAATCAGCTCAACGGAGTTGATCCCTCCGCTTGACATCTCTCCAAAAGTTTCTCCATTACGGAGAAGTTCAGAGGCCAACTCATTCACATTCTCTATCAAACCCGCTGTCACAATGGTGAAATTTCCAAATCGGGAGCCGATAATCAGAGGTTGAGGATCCCTATCGCTGATCACGCCGATCCCGAAGGGACCCTTCATCGTTTTATAATCATCGAAAAATTTTGATTTGAATTGACTCTTGCTGATATCATGAATGGAACGATAAAATCGTTTGCCCAATACGGCCATCCCGCCATATTCGGTTCCCATATGGGAATGGTAGTCGGTTCCGTAAAGCAGCAAGTCCGCACAATTCTTTCTCGTAACGATACCGAAGACCCCGCTCATGTCTCTTCCTCAACCAAGCTCTCGTTTATCCCAATAACAAAGCCTTTCTTTCTTGTCAATTAGGTAGAAAATAGGTAACGTCTAACGGTCACGGTGACGATGCCCGTATCGTCATTCGGTAACGTCTCTCGTCTAAAGAATTTGACGTTACCCCCAGACTTCAGACGAAACAGGCTTCGTAGCCGTAACCCTAACCCATGCCTTTGATTACATCAAGGTCTTCTCGATGGACGGGGTCCATTGAAGAATGAATGCATCCTCATTCCCGTAGTAGTTCGGCGAGATGCCGATCATCTGGAACCCCATGCGTGAATAGAAGGCCTGCGCACCGAGATTGCTTCTCCTCACCTCCACCCGCAACCTTTTTAAATGGGTCATTTCCATTGCTTTTCGAAGAAGTTCCTTTCCAATTCCCTTTCTCCTCTGCGAGGGAAGGACAGCAATCGAGATAATCCGTCCTTCTGGAATAAAGACAATATACCCCGAGATTTGTTCCCGTTGATCCGCCGTTTCCACATAGACAAGAAACGTTTCTGGACAGAAAGTATGAAGCTCGATAAAGGTTCTCCGGTCATAGGGAGACTTTGGGAAGGATTCTCGTTCGATTTGAAGAATCGCATTCAGGTCAGCAAGAGAGAATGGGCGGATCATTGGTCCCTTTTTCGCCGGATATAATGGAGACAACACCTCCAGTCAATGGCCGAGAACGCACATTGGTCAACTTAGATTTTTTCATCAACCCTTCATATTCCTCAGCATACCGAAACTGGAGGACGGATTGAGGGAGATAGGCATAGGCGCCCCGATCGCCCGAGATCCACCCTCCAACGCGAGGAAGAACCTTCTGAAAATAGATGGGGTAGAGCCATCGCATCAGCCCTTTCTCTGGAAAGGTAAATTCAAGAATAACCACCTTTCCGCCCGGCCGGACGACCCGGACCATCTCGGAAATGGCCTGTTCCTTCTTAACAACATTTCTAAGGCCGAAAGCCATCATCGTACCGCTGAAAGTATTTTCCCGAAAAGGGAGTGAGAGGGCATCGCCAAGCCCAAGAACGACTGTTTGAAAAAGGTCCTTCTTCAAAAGCTTTTTACGGGCCTTTTGAAGCATCGGTTCTGAAAAATCGAGACCGAAGACCCTTTTTCGAAGTCCGTCCTGACGAATGATCTCAATCGCCACATCTCCAGTGCCAGTGGCCACATCGAGGATCCACCCCTTATCTTCACAAAACTCTCGAACTGCCGTCCTTCTCCAGTAGGAGTCTCTCCCAAAGCTGAGAAGATGGTTGAGAAGATCATAGGTCGAAGCGATGTTGTCGAAGAGATTTCGTATGGACTCGGGATGGAGTGAGTAAGTTTTCATTCAGAAAAATTATAGCAAAAGAGAAAACGAACGGCAATTGACATCACTTTCCACAAAAAGTAGAA
>CAKZKY010000305.1 GCA_937124575.1 uncultured Pseudomonadota bacterium
CATCATGGCCATTGAATGGGAGGAGAAGGTTCGAGAGATCGCTGAAATGGCAGGGCTACTGCCCAGACCACAACTCTCATAACTAAAGAGTTATGAGTTCGGGGTTCAGAGTTCGGAGTTGAAATATAACATAAAGACATAAATCTCCGAATTTCCTGCCTGGAGCGGACAGGCGAACAAATCACTTTGAACTGAAAAGGTGAAAGCATGGAGAAAGTTAGGGAACAAGCCATTTTAAATGCTGGTTTTGCTGAAGCCATTAAGAGCGAGACGGGCGAGAATGTCTTTCTTTGCTATCAGTGTCAAAAATGTTCCTCGGGTTGTCCGGTGGCAGCCCATTTTGATCTTGCTCCCAATCAATTGATGCGGGCGATTCAATTGGGTCAAAAGGAAATGGTCCTCAACTCAAAGACGATTTGGCTCTGCGCCATGTGCGAGACCTGTGCGACCCGCTGCCCCCATGACATCAACATCACCAAGATTATGGATGCCTTAAAGATCATGGCCCAGAAGGAAGGCATCAAGTCCAAAGTTCCAGCGGTTTCTTTCTTTTATGAAGCTGGCATGAGAGGGATCAAGTGGTTTGGGAGGATGTATGAAGCTGGACTGATGGGAGAGATCTACCTTCGCCAGATGATGTCAGGACAGCTCAACTATCAGCAGGTATGGAAGAACGATATGCCCCTTGCCATAAAGATGTTTAAAGCAGGGAAGCTGAAAATCCTCCCAACTTTCGGGAAGCCGAAGGTGAAGGGCAGGGTGGCAGAAAAGAAAGATGGCATTGCCTATTTTCCTGGGTGCAGTCTCCATGGGACCTCAAAGGAGTATGATCTTTCGACCCGGGCCGTGTTCCGTGTGCTCGGAATCTCTCTCCACGAACCAAAGGGATGGGGATGTTGCGGTACAACTCCAGCCCATTCGACAGACCATTTTCTATCGACATTGCTTCCCATGAAGAATATCGTTTTGATCCAGGAAGAAGGTCTGAATCACATCACAACCCCCTGTCCATCCTGCTTCCTCAGGATGCGCGTGGCCGCTAAAGATACCCGTGAGAATCAAAGTCTGAGAGAGAGACTTGCTCAGGAGATCCCTAATCTCTCATTGAATGGAATAAAGATTGATCATCTCTTAAGCACAGTGACGGAGAAGATCGGTTATTCCCGGATTGCCTCCAAGGTGGTTCAACCTCTTAAGGGTTTTAAGGTCGTCTGTTATTATGGATGCATCATCACCCGGCCGCCAAAGATCACAGAGGTGAAGGATTATGAATATCCAACCGGTATGGAGAAACTGATGGAGGTTCTCGGAGTCACTGCGCTCAATTGGTCCTATAAGACACGATGTTGCGGCGTTTCGCTCGGGATTTCTCAGCTTCCCGTTGCCCTTGAGTTAAGCAGAAAGATTCTTAAGAATGCCAAAGGAGTCGGAGCGGAGGCGATCGTGGTGGCATGCCCACTCTGCCATGTCAATCTGGACGCCCGGCAAAAACAGATCGAAGAAGAGTTTAAGGAGAGTTTTAACATCCCCATTTTCTACTTCACTCAGCTCATGGGTCTGGCTTTCGGATTAAAGGTCGAGGCCCTTGGTCTCGACAAACACTTCGTTGATCCTACCGCCATTCTCAAAAAGATCGAAGGCGTATCTTAAAAAAATAGTTGCTCCTTCGATTAAAATTTAGTAATCTATCTTCTTAGGAAGCTCCAAGTAACCGTTCCGTTGGAAAGTTGAGGACTTTCTATCGGGATCAACCTTAAGCCTGGGATTCGATTCGATGAGTTCTGCTGAGAGCAGAGATTATTTAGATCTGAAAGCCATCATTGCTATCCTCATCCTCACACTCCTGTGGGGAATGAATTATGCGGCGATTAAATTTTCGAACCAAGGAGTCTCTCCGGTTTTTGCCTCAGCCCTGCGTTCCCTTATTGCTTCGATCTGTGGTGCGATCTACTGCCTTAGAAAGGGAGAGAGATTGTTCCACACGGATATTCGGCTGTTCCACGGTGGGATCGTTGGCCTTTTATTCGGACTTGAATTTGCCTGCATCTATTTCGGGATGCTCTATACAGATTCTGCCCGTTCCGTGGTCTTCGTCTATTTGAGCCCTTTTGTCGTGGCGGTGGGTGCCCATTTCTTTCTTCGAGGGGATAGGTTGACCGTACTGAAGACGCTGGGTTTGGTCATTGCTTTTATGGGAATCTTTTCTGTCTTTTATGGAAAGCCGAAGACCGCCAAACCCAATATGATTCTCGGTGATATTCTGGAGATTATTGCTGGAATTCTCTGGGGGGCGACCACCCTTTACATCAAGCGATTCATGGCCGAGAAAGTTGAGCCGATCCATACCTTTCTCTATCAGCTCTTTTTCTCCATTCCCATTCTATTCGCAGTGAGTCTCATTCTTGAGCCAACCTGGGTCTATCAGATCAACACCTCTATCGTTGCTTCACTTTTTTATCAGTCGGTGATCGTCGCCTTTATCAGCTATTTTGTCTGGTTCAAATTGATCCACCAATATTCCGTCAGTCGGCTCAGCGCGTTCACGTTCTTCACGCCAATTTTTGGTGTCCTCTCCGGCATTTTTTTTCTTAGCGAGGAATTCACATTTTCCCTTATGGTGGGCCTTCCTATGGTTTCAGTAGGAATCTTTTTGGTGAACTGGAAGAAAAAGACGGGGATTCAATAGGTGAGTTTCTCATCGTATCATCTCATCTCACGTCTCATTGGTATCCATTAAAGTTATCTTGGCTCTCTCGCTTCATACAATCAAGGAAGGATTTCAATTTGTTGGCCCATTTCTGCGCTTCGAACAGATCGATTTCGCCGGACTTTACTAACCTTGCCAAATGGGCTTCCATGGCGATCATGTTCTCATCGGACGTTTCCCTGGTTTTGGTCTGAAGCTGAGAATAGATCTGCTCAATCTTGCCGGTGCGAATTAGATTGGCACAGGCGTAGTTATTATTCATTATTTCCATAGCCACAACCCGGCCCACGCCATTTTTTCGAGGTATTAACTTTTGACTGATAATATACCGCAGTCCAAGAGAGAGCTGATTACGCAATTCGCTATGCCTGCCTTCGGGGAAATAATCCAAGATGCGGGTGACCGTTCCAGTGACGTCCCGTGTATGGAGTGTTGAAAAGACAAGGTGGCCGGTCTCGGCAGCCATAAGGGTCATAGCGATTGTATCGGGGTCGCGCATCTCACCGACAAATATAACGTTGGGGTCTTCCCGCAACATATCTCGCAGACCATCGGCAAAACTTTTGACATCCCTGCCGAGTTCCCGCTGCGAAATAATAGAATTTTTCTGTTGGAAGATATATTCTATTGGGTCCTCGATGGTAATGATTCGGCAGGACCTGATTTGGGAGATTCGGTCAATGAGCGAGGCGATGGTCGTGCTCTTGCCAGCGCCAGCAATTCCCGTCACAAGCACCAGGCCGCTCTTGCGCTCAATGATATCCTTCCAGACATTATTCGGAAAACCGATTTTTTCAACCGGAGGTATATCCAATGCAAGGGCCCTGATAGCCGCACAAATACCATCATTTTCTTTAAAAACATTTATACGAAACTGCAGATTGCCAAGGCGATAGGAGCAGTCAACGCTATGTTGGGTTTCAAGTTTTTCGAGATTTTCATCCGTCAAAAGCGGATATATGAGCTTTTTGGCCTGCTCATCTGTTATGGGGCTACCTTTGAGTTTTTGCAATTCGCCGCTCACTCGATAAGCAGGTGGCGTACCCACTTTGATATGAAGATCTGACACAATAAGAGCACCCTGCTCTTCGAAATATTGGAGCATATCGAGCATGCTTAGCTTTTTGGCATCTTGGGTCTCATACACCCTGACATCGATATCATAGCCTTTTGTCATCATGTCTCCAGCTACCCAGAGAAATGTGATACCTGTTATCTATATTGAGCGATTCTTTTTGAAAACCGCTTTGGTTCCGGGCATCCGTTAGCGATTTTAATCACTCAAAGGGCGATGGGTAACGTAAGGCTTTAGCCTTCCTTGCCTGCCGCAAACAGATATTAGAAACAACCCTAAAGGGTTGCTCGATAATAGAATTTAAGAAAATCGCCCAATTTAAATATTATTATACCTTATATCGTCCCTTTAAAGCAAAAACAAAATGAGGGATGTATTTTGTTTTGAAGGCGGTTTTTGAGCAG
>CAKZKY010000306.1 GCA_937124575.1 uncultured Pseudomonadota bacterium
CTCTTGGGTGAAATCGGATCGTCTTTACGTTATTGGAGCAAACCGATTGGAATGACTCTTCATACCCATCTCAACAATATGGTGTTTGATTACTATGAAATGGTTTGCCTGGAAACTGACATGAATGATGGGCAGACTTTGAGAGAACACTTCATCTTGAAGGATAACACCCTTTTAAACCAGAATCTTTTTCTCACGATAGGCATTAAGGTATTCTAGGCAGTAAGGATCTTGGTTGAGAAGGGCCTTGGAAGCATAGATGGATGACATGAGGGCTTGATCACGGACATCGACTAAGAGGGTATCCAGTCCAGCAGCCATGGCCATGGCTAGAAATGTCCGATTGATCAACCGCCTCGCTGGTAGTCCCATACTCACGTTGCTGACACCACAGATGAGATGGGCTTGAGGAAAATGAGATCGAATCGTTTGAATCATATTCAAACCCAACAAAGCGGCGTCCGGCTCTACTGCTACCGATAAAACCAGAATATCAAAAAAGATATAGTCTGGAGGCAGACCAGCCTCCACAAACTTCTGGTATAGCCTTTCGGCGATCCTCAATCGTTCTTCAATTGTTTTGGGAATTCCTTGATCATCCATAAGAAGAACAACAATTTTGCACCTCTTCTCAACGACAAGGGGAAAGAGTTGATCCCACTTTGACCTTTCCCCTGAGATGGAGTTAAGGATTGGAGGGGCTGAATGATGATAGACCGAAAGGGCGGACTTCAAGGCTTGAGGATTGGCACTGTCGAACATCAAAGGGAGGGAGACCTCTTGCTGGATGAGTTGAACCAACCAGGAAAGATCCTCGACCTCATTTCCTCCTGCCACTCCTGCATTGACATCGAGGAAATGGGCACCGCTTTCGTATTGAGTTTTTGCCAGTTCTCTTAGAAAAGGTTCATCCCGATAAAGAATGGCCTGACCCACCTTGGGAATAGTCCCATTGATCGACTCACCGATGACGAGCATAAATCATTTTCCTTTCATTTTATGATTTAGGAGGTAGCTTTCGGATATCCTTCTTTTGCTGCCTCCACGATCGCTTTGAGATTTTCAATAGGTGTCTGAAGAGGAACTGCACATTCAGGGGCAAGGATGTCAACACCAGCTTCAATGCCATAGCGGGATTGCCGATATACCTCTTCTGGCGTTCCTCCAAAGAGGGTATTCTTATTTGCAATGTTACCGATTAAAGACATCTCGTGATTCACCACCTCAACAGCTCTCTTGGCGTCTACCTGCCATTCAAAATGGTAGGCATCAAATCCTGCTTCGACAAACAAACGGAGTCGATCTGAACAGTTTCCACAGAGGTGAAGAATCGTAGGCCCTCCGATCCTCTTATTGATCTCTTGATGAACCGGAAGCAAAAAGTCTTGGTACATTTTCGGGCTAACCAAATCCCCTGTTGCATGGTCTGCGATAACCACCACGTCAGCGCCAGCCTGTAGCTGGGCATTGGCAAAGCGAATCGTTACCTCTTTAAGGCGATCGAGAAATTGTCGAACCTTCTCTGGTTCGGTTAGCGTCCAAAGCAAAAAATTCTGAACTCCAACAAGATGGTAAGAAATCGTCCATGGACCCATGACCTTCCCGATTAGCGCAACCCGATCTCCGTAATCTCTTCGTAGGATCTCAAGGGCCTCTAAAACAACCTTCATTGAGGGTTTTTCAAGCAAATTTTCGGGGATGAAGATATTACTGACTTCTTTTGCTGGATGGGTTTTTGCATCTGGCATCATGGTTGGATGTCCCCAGTCAACGACACATCCTAATGCTTCTGCTTCCTGTTGGACACTGAATTCTGGCATGATGGAGTCAAATCCAAGAATTTCATAGCCCGCCGCTGCCAGTTCCGCCATTTTCCTTGGGTCGCGATGAGCCTCAGGAAAGAAAATTCCTACTCGTTCCATGAGTTCCACTGAGATGATAGAGGTAGGGTTGGCTACGGAGATTCGATCCCCTTTTCGTCCTCCAAAGAGACCTGAAAGAAAGCGACGTTTGGGTGTTGTTTTCCTGTCGTGACTCATCCGTTCTCCCCTCTCAATAAAAGTCGATTGGATAATTCAACGGCAGTCGTTGCATCTTCTCCATATCCATCTGCACCGATCTCCCTAGCAAAGCTTTGGGTGACCGGCGCTCCGCCCACGATGATTTTAGGTGGAGTGGAGAAGGTTTGGCGGATGTATTGAATGACATCCTTCATTTCGAGCATGGTGGTGGTCAAAAGAGCAGATAATCCAACTAAATCCGGTTTCTCATCGGTGATGGCCTGGATGAAGGATTCTCTGGGGACATCGATCCCGAGATCAATGACCTGATATCCTGCACCAGTCATCATCATTGAGACAAGATTTTTCCCGATATCATGAATATCACCTTTGACCGTTCCAATGATAAACTTCCCTTTGCTTCGAACCTTGTCTTTGAGAAGTTGTGGTCTGATCAGGTCGATTCCAGCGTGCATATTTCTTGCTGCCAGAAGGACTTCAGGAACCCATATCTGCCCCGCCTTGAATTCCTGCCCAATGATTTCCATAGCTCGAATCAAACCCTTATGAAGGATGTCGATGGGGTGAACCTGTTCATCAATACATCTCTTCACGAGACTTTTCACAACAGACAAGTCTGTGTCTCTCAAGGCTTCATAGAAATACCGGATGCTTTCCTGATTCATTGCTTCGTGCCTTTACGGATTAGTCCTTCTACCCAGTATAAGAATAGACCGAACAGACACTTATGGATCGTAATCAAAGGATTCTTATCTCGGATGATTATTTAATCTATTCAGCGAGGATTTTTCTCACTAAATCGACTGCGGAAGCGGCGTCAGGAGCATATCCGTCTGCACCAATATCCTGAGCAAATTTACTCGTCACCGGTGCCCCTCCAACGATGATCTTGACCTGGTTTCTCAAGCCAGCCCATTCAATGGCTTGAATCGTATTTTTCATTTCAATCATCGTCGTGGTCAGCAATGCTGACATGCCAACAACATGGGGTTGATGGGTTTTGATGGCTTCGATGAATTTATTGGGGGGGACGTCAATCCCAAGGTCAACGATTTCGAATCCTCCTCCCTCCAGCATCATGACCACCAGGTTCTTTCCGATGTCATGCAGATCCCCTTTGACTGTTCCGATAATGACCTGTTGAGCCTGCCGAGTTGACGATTTTGAAAGGATCGGTTTTAGGACAGCCATACCCGAATGCATGGCTCTCGCGGCAATCAAGACTTCCGGAATATAGACCTCTCCGTTCTTAAATCGAACACCAACGCGGTCCATAGCAGAAAGAAGCCCATCTTTTAAAACCTTTTCAACCGGCTCTCCTTGATCCAAAGCCTCCTGGGTCAACCGTTTCACCTCATCCATCTTTCCCTGTGAAAGGGCGGTGTAGAATTTTTCCTGGTCAAGCATCTTTTTCCTCCTTTAATCAGTCATTGGTAATCTTCCCCAGGCCTTCACCATTTCTGTAATCCTAAGAAGTCTCTCAAATTTTGCATCAGGGGGTGTTGTATCACTGACCCCTAAAATAAATCGATCTCCGGGTTTAATTTCATTAAATAGATTTCTCATAAAATTTTCAAATTCTTCATCTGTCATGCTTTCTTCCAGTAATGCCACCGAAGGGACTCCTCCGAAGATGGTCACCTTTCCTTTGAAGGCTTTTTTCACTTCACCGATGGTCACCTTTGTCATGGGTTGGGGACAAACCGCTTCAGCGATATCCATTCCGCTTTCTGGAATGAGATCGAGAAGACCTTTATTCTCCCCATCACAATGACAGAGGAGTAATTTCCCTTTTGGATGTAATAGATCTGCTAACTTTTGAAGATGGGGCATGATATGGTCTCGAAAGAAAGGAGGATAGGTAATCATTTCATCAAAGTTGGCACCGGAGAAGATCACTTCTGCGGGAGAGTCTGCAAGAACTCTAAAGATCTGATCAAAATAGGGTTCCATATCCTCACAGAGCCATTTCATTTCTTTCGGATGATCGTACATCTCAAGATAAAATTTGGTGGCATCGAGAAACTCTTTCATAATATGATGCATCGGGCTGGCGGACAGATTTGCGAAGGCGGCTGCAAATCCTTTATCGCCCACTTTTTTTTGATACTCCAGATAATTTTCGTAGTCAGGGTGAATCTTTATATTTTTAAAAATATAACCCACAGTCTTGTAGTCTTTTGGTTCTTTGATCACATGCTCGGTAATCCAGGTGATGGACGCTCCTGCTCGCTTCATTTCTTCTGTATAAATGTATTTGCATGAGACGGACCCAACAGGGGTATGATAGGTGACAAGGGTAGCCTCTCCTTCTCTTTTTACTTCCCGATCCACACCCACCAATTCTGGTCGATAAGCCATTCCCCAGAGTCGGTAAACCCCAATTCCCCGATCAATATTGTCTTCTGGAGAACGGACCTTTAGAAATTCTGGCACAATCTTATGGTATCCGCCTCCGATATAATCGGCGATTTCGTCCAGAGAAGTCTCTTTTTTAAAAGGCTTGGGTAAGGTGCCGCGCATCGAGTTCGAATTGTGCCAAAGGTCGATCCGTGGGACCCAGGGTAGATAGTCTGCCCACTCACCTTTGGCTGCCTTTAGTATTCGCTCTTTATAGGTCATCATGTTTCCCCCTTTTTGATCCCATCTACCAGCCAATCACCTTGGAAGGGAGCCATAAGGCAATTTGAGGAATCACAGCGACTAAAATAATACCAATCAATTGAAGGATGACATAGGGAATCACCCCATGAAACATCTCTCGCATCGTCACTTCTGGTGGGACAATGGATTTCAAATAGAAGATTGCAGGTGCCAGGGGTGGCGTGAGATAGGAGGTCTGAATCATCATGATAAAAAGAATTCCAAACCAGATGGAATCAAACCCCAGTTTCACGATGATGGGCGAAAAAATAGGGATGAAAACGAGCAAAATGCTCGCCCAATCAAGAAAAAAACCGGAAATAAAGGCAATGAATAGAAAGATGATGAGGATTCCGCCTCGGCCGAAAGGCAATCCCATCAATATCTTTTCAGTCACCTCCCCTCCGCCCATTCCTAAGAAGACCCCGCTGAACATATATCCGCCCGTTAGGATCAACATCATCATGCTCGTGATCTTTAAAGTTTGGATTACGGTTTCCTTTAATGAAGTCAGAGTCAGGTGGCCGTAAATAGCAGTTAAGATAAGTGCCCCAAAAGCCCCAAGTGCTGCTGCTTCCGTGGGTGCTGCCAATCCAAAGATAATGCTTCCCATCACAGCGAAGATTAGAAACAGAGGAGGAAGAAGAGCGGTGGTGGTGGTAGATATTTTTTCTTTCAAAGGCATTTTCAACTCTTCAAAAGGAACGGGTGGAGCAAGGGTGGGGGAGAGATAAGATCGGATGCCATAGATGAGATAAAGCGACGATAGAAGTAATCCAGGGAGAATGCTCGCAATGAGAAGCCTTCCTACAGATAGTCCCGCAGCAGGCCCATAAACCACGGTCACGACACTTGGCGGGATAAGAGTGCCTAACGAACCTCCTGCGCAAATGGTTCCACAAATAAGGCTATGGCGATAATCTCTTTTCAACATGGCCGGAATGGCCATGACTCCAACCATCACCTCCGAGGCACCTATGATTCCTGTGCAGGCGGCGATAATGGTGCACATGATTACTGTCGCCATCGCCAGACCACCCCTGAGACGTCCTGTCCAAATGCTGATAGCATTAAATAGTTTTTGGGCAATTCCAGACCGTTCGAGGAGAGTTCCCATAAAAACGAATAAGGGAACCGCAGCGAGTACATAATTTTCAGCCATGTTGTATACGCGCCGGATTAACATGGGGAAGATACCCCCCTCAAACCCTACTATCCCAAACAGAAAAGCGATTCCCATCAGGGAGAAGGCTACCGGATATCCAGCAAAAATGGTTATCAACATACAAGGAAACATCAACAGAGGAAGATATTCTGAACCCATCACTCTTTTCCTTTCAAAAGGATAGTGAGATTTTTTAGAAATTCAGATAAACCTTGGAGGAAAAGTAATAAAAAGCTAATCACTAAGACCGATTTAAAAGGATATAGATGGGGTCGCCATGGGCTTGCTCCTGATTTTTCTCCCATCTGAAAAGATTGAACGGTAAATTCCACCCCGCCGTAGATCAGGGCAATCATTACTGGGAAAAAGAGGATGCAATATCCTAACACGTCAATCAGAGCTTGCCCTCTTGGGGGAAGATGCATATAGATAACATCTATACGGATATGGCCTTTCACGAAAAGGACGAAGGCGGCTCCGATGAGAAAATGGGTGCCATAGAAGAAATAGGTCACTTCATAAGACCAGATGGTAGGACGTTGAAGAACGTATCTTGCGATGACTTCGTAAACCAAGGCTAGGACATTAGGCAAGACAAGCCAGGCTATCCATTTTCCAGATCTTTGGCTAATTGCATCAATATTGTGAATGATTGATGATAACATTGGTGGTCTCTCTCTTCCATTGAAGTCAGGTGAAGCAGAAGGCCAGGTCCTTTCAAATTGGGAATCGACCTGGCCCCAAATAACTTATTCGTAATTTAGTATTCTATTCTTTTCGACAGTTTTCCATCCTTCCTCAAATTTTCGTTGAGAGTCCAAAATTTTCTTGAACCAAGCATCTTTGGCAGCAAATCCGTCTGCCCACTCCCGTCCCAACTTGTAAGCGGCTGCCTGGACCTCGGGAGCCAATTCAATAATGACATTTCCCCGTTTTTTAAATACATCCATCGCTCCCATATCTAAGACACCAATTTTTGTCCAAGACATGAGCGTAGTGATTTTAGCCGCTTCTTCAACGATTGCTTTAAGTTCATCCGGCAGCTCCTCCCATGCCTTCTTGTTGATGACAAATTCAAAAGGAGCACTCGGCTGGTGGACACCCGGAATGATGACGTATTTCGCCACTTCGTGGAACCCCATTGGCAAATTTTCACCTGGACATGCCCATTCCGTTGCATCGATTACCTTTCGTTCTAAGGCAGGCAACACCTCTCCTCCCGGGAGGGTGATGACTGAGGCACCAAGTTTTGGAAGGATATCAGCCCATGCTCCAACCGTTCTGAACTTGATCCCTTTCAAATCAGCAAGGGTCCGGATAGGTTTGTGAGAATGGGCAAAGACTTCTGTCGGACGTAATCCTCCTGGGAATGCAATCACGTCAAATTTCTCAAGCCGAAATTGTTGCCAGAGTTTATATCCATCGCTTCCATAGATCCAGTGAAGCATCACCTCAGAATTGGGGCTTCCAGCATATCCTCCCAAAAGACATGTGGCTGGATGGATTCCAATATCATAACCTGGCCAGGTATGTGCCATTTGACACACTCCCCTCCTTACGGCATCCACTCCCTCAAGGGGAGGAGCGATGGCTCCTGAGGGGAAGATATCGATGATCAACCGGCCTCCACTCATCTTTTTGACGACATCTGGTAATACTTTTGCCATCTCAGTAAATAGAGGGATGCCTGTTGGCCATGCTGTTGAGAGTCTCCATTTAAACGTTTTGGTTTGGGCATTAATCTTTTTGGGTTTGGGTAACACCATTCCGGCCCCCAAGGCAGCAACACCTAAAGCCTTTAAAAACTTTCTCCTCGATCTTTTCATACTGGATCTCCTTTCTTTGAAATAATTTTGCTTCTAAAAGCAAATGGGATGATAGGTCATAGAAAGCCCTCTTGCCGCTGGTTGTTGCCCAATCGACCTAACTCGTATAATCTCTATGAGTATTCGAGTGATGTGACTGATTCCGAAATTAAAGGGGGTATTTCCCATATTTTTTGATAGCCTGGGCCATGGCCCAAACATTTTCCACTTTACAATAGTCTGTAAGACTATTGGCACTGGTGATAATATATCCCCCACCTGGACCTGCCACAGATATCCTTTCTTTCACCTCCTGATCTACCTCCTCAGGTGTCCCGAGTGTGAGAGTGTAATCAAGATCAATATTCCCTGCAATACAGACTCTGTTTCCGTAAAGCGTTTTAATCTTCTTGATGTCCATGGCGGCTGGTTGAATGGGGTGAATCCCATTCATCCCTAAAGTGAGCAAGTCATCTAAGAGGGGTAAGATGTTCCCGTCACTATGAAAGATCCAAGGTTTCTTAATGGCATTGGCTACGATTCGTTGGTAGGGCAAGAAAAATTCTTGAAACATCTCACGATTCATCCAGGGTGACTTGGTATCTGCCAGATCATCATTCGCCCAAAAAAAGTCAAAATCGAGTTGATTCAGATGTTCCACCACTTTTGCTGACCATTCGGAGAACCGGCGGTGAACCTCCTTCACCAACTCTGGTTGATCATAAACATTGTAAGCAAATTCAATGATTCCCATGCTTTCGAGTGTCGATGCAGAGCCCAAACGAATCCTCGCAAAGACGGCATAATCCCCTTTGTATTGGCTTAGCCATTTTGCCACAGCTTCATATCGAGCAGGATGATCAGGATCTGGCAGAAATTCATCAAACAATTTGAGAGAATCGGTGGATGTGAGAAGCCCTTTTTTAATGTAGGTTCTTCCTGTTTCTGGAATCACCCCCATCTCAGCAATCCATGGGGGCACGAAGTCAAAAGTTATTTTTTGAGGATAATAGTAGCTTTCTTTAAAGCCTTTGGCAGCCTGAAAGGACTGACCTGCCGTGGCTTTTCCTCCCATAGGGAAATGGTAACCGAAACCATCCATACCCAATCGTTCACAAAGTTCACCCGGTGTAAATTGGGTAGTTCCCATGATATACTCTTGTAATCCTTCCTCAAAATCATTTTCAATCCAGGGAACTCGATCCGGCGTGCCCCTTTTTAAGGCGGTTAAAATCCTATCTCTATGTATCATTTCTTGCATAAAATCATCCCCTCCTAATTAAAAATTATCTATTTTTATAGATTAGATATCTTGTCAAATTATGCTTAATTTTGGTAATTTTCTGCTATTTTTTATGGTGGGAGATTGACTTGAATTCGTTTTAAAATTATAATAAAAATAAAGGGGTTATGGAGAGATGAGAATTCACCTTCATTCACGATGGAAACGGCCCAAATTGCTTATCCTTGCCTGTTCTGTGATGGAAAGGGAATTCAAACAATTTAAGAATGGGCAAATGGATTTTATCTTCCTTGACTATGGATTACATCGCACTCCGGAACATATGGGGCAGGCGATTCAGGAGGAGATTGAAAGGGTTTCTGATTCTCCTTATGATGGCATCGTTTTGGGATATGGCCTTTGCAGCAATGGGATTGTAGGAGTCCGATCAAAAACTCACCCGTTGATCATCCCTCGAGTTCATGATTGTATTTCTCTTTTTCTCGGATCGATCGAATCTTACCAACATCAGTCCAAAGAACATCCAGGAACCTATTATCTGACTCCGGGTTGGATTGAAAAAGGTCAGACGCCTCTTTCCAAGTATGAATCCTATGAGAAATCCTATGGCGAGGAAACAGCCCGATGGGTGCTCCATGAAGAAATGAAACATTACACCCGAATCGTTTTTATCGACACAGGTGTTTATGCTCTTGAATTTTATCGAACCGTAGCACGCCAAAATGCTGAATTTTTAGGAGTCGCTTTTGAGGAAGTAAAGGGGTCCCCGGAGATGTTTAAAAAATTGGTCTGTGGGCCTTGGGGGGAGGATTTCCTTGTTCTTGATCAAAATCAACCAGTTCAACAAGAGATGTTCTTCGATCTATGAGATATCAGGCAAAATGACCCAACTTTATCGACAAGAAAATTTATACGGGTCCACCGAGTGACCTCGAAGAAAAACTCTTACATCTCCAGCAAGCCGTTGTCACGAGAGACTGCCGGTCAGTCAGAGAACTCACTTTGCAAATGATTAAGGAGGGGGTTGATCTTTTTCGGATTCTGAATCATGGATTAATCCCTGGCATGTTGGATGCGAGTGAACGCTTCAGAAGAGGAGAGTTTTTCATTCCAGAATTGCTGATGTCTTCAAGGGCCCTCCAGTTTGGTTTAAATGTCCTCAGGCCTCTCATCCAGGAGCGGAAAAACCATAAGATTGCCAAGGTGATTATTGGCACAGTGAAATTCGACCTGCATGATATCGGAAAGAATCTGGTGACTATTCTTCTCGAAGGGAATGGGTTTGAGATCATCGATCTTGGAGTGGATGTCACACCTGAAAAATTTGTCAGAGCCGTGGAAAAACATGAGGCGCAAATGTTAGCCATGTCCTCTCTCCTGACCTCCACAATGAGCTGGATGAGGTTTACGATCGAACAACTCCAGGCTTCTGGTTTAAGCAAAAAAGTGAAAACTTTAGTAGGAGGGGCTCCTGTCACACCCATCTTTGCTAAAAATATCGGGGCCGATGGGTATTGTCGTGAAGCCACCTCTGCACCTTCCACCATCCGAAAACTTTTAGGCATTGATGAAGATGAAGGAATTCTTGTTAAGCAATAGGCTCAAAATTGGACAAGAGGCCTTTCATCAAATGGAAGAATTTGTTCATACCACTCGTCTTCCTTTACGATTATTCGATCGGAAGGGCAATATTTGTTGGATATCGAATTATTTTAAAGGTAATTTGAATTTTTGTAAATGGATCCATGCTCAAGGAGGATCAAGCAAGCCCTGTTCAAAAATCCACCAAGAAGCGCTTCGGGAATCTTTAAGATGGGGGGAGGCAATCCTTTCCAAATGTTGTTATTTTGTTATGCAAATGGTTAGCCCCATTCTCGATAAAGGTCAATCCATTGGCTATTTAATCGCATCGCCGTTTCTTCTCATTCATCCTTCTGAATTACAACCCGAAGAACTTCTGGCGCTTTGCCAGGATAACCCCACAAGAGATCGATATCTTAAGAAAGCCATCCACTCTATACCAGTACTTCAGGATGAGGAGGTCAAAGAAGCGGCCCAATATCTCTTCAGAATCGCTGATCTGTTCTCGAATCCTAATCTCAGTGATCTTCTTAAAGTGAGAGAGGCGCAAATTCTCCAAGGAAAGATTGCAGACCAAATTCGGGACCTCAAAGACTTTGATCGCGAATTGACTCCACATTCTTTGAGTAAACTTTTTCATGACCGGGAAAAGGAGATTGTCACCAAAATTCGTTTGGGTGATCGGAATGGGGCAAAAGAGATTCTGTATCAGCTCCTGGCAATCATCTTGGTTCAATACCTCGAGAACTTTGAAATACTTAAAGTCTCCATTCTCGAACTGCTGATCATTCTTTCCAGGGCAGCTGTGGAAGCAGGAGCAAAGGTTGAAGAGATGCTGGGTTTGCGGTATGGATTTATCACGGAACTCTCAAAAATTCGGGATCAGGAAGAACTCTGTTTATGGATTGTGAAAGTCTTGGATAAAATGACTGAACAGATCTATCAAACTCGAAACGCTAAAAATTATCAGCGCCTTAAGAAAGCCATGGACTTTATTGAGATGCACTGTGGTGAACCGCTCACCGTTGAGCAAGTCGCCCAGGCAATCTATCTCAGCCCCTCCCGATTAAGTCATATCATCAAAGATGAATTGGGGATGACACTCATTGATTATCTCTCAAAGAAGAGAATTGACAAGGCAAAAGCGCTTCTCATCAATGAAGACGTTCCGATTGCACAGATCGCCCAAGAGGTAGGGTTTTCTGACCAAAGCTATTTTACCAAGGTCTTCAAAAAAATTGCAGGATGCACACCAAGAGCCTACCGGACCAATCTTTTTCAGACATCCAATGGAAACCTCTCTCCTGATTGATGGATAAATGATTAATGGTCTTTTGGAAGCTCACAAAGCTCTATTAAAACGCCACCCGAAGATTTGGGATGAACGAAAGCGACTTTTGTGTTGTGGGCGCCGGGTCGGGGTTTCTGGTCGATCAGGGTGGCTCCCTTCTCAAGGTAGGCTTTCACTTCTGATTCCACATCCTCTACTTCAAA
>CAKZKY010000307.1 GCA_937124575.1 uncultured Pseudomonadota bacterium
GCGATGTCAACTTCGACTTCCACCACATAGGCATCAATTCCAAAAACGGCACTACTCAGGACACGGGCTAACATATCCTTTCCAGTCCTTCCAATATTTGCAATCATGTATATCAAAAATGGGAGAGGGAGACAAGAGGAAATATTAAGACCATACCTTCCCTAACAGGTTACAGGCGTTAAGGCCTCTACCTCATCGGTGTCATTCAGGGGACAACCCTGAAATGTCAGCCCTAAAGGGGTGAGTTAAAAATTACAATAACTTTGAACTCAGTCAGGGCTGATGGATTGCTCGATAATAAATTCTTGACTTTTTAAGACGATTGAATAGAATGAAACCACTCTAATCGTTTTGAGGGTGATGCTATGGTTGACATCGTGAAGAATCGGTATCCCTTGCTTGATTTAATCCAGACAGCTTTTGTTCTAACGGACATCCATGGGAAGATCCTCTATCACAATCGTTATACAGAACATCTCCTCGGCTATACGAGGCAGGAGTTAGAGGGACGCAAGGTTAGAGAACTTTTCTTCCCAGAAGACCTCAAATTTTTTCTACCCAATATGATCTATTTAACCATTGATAAAACGGGTTTTGAAGGGGATGGACTCTTACGGCAGAAGGATGGGAAAGGGATCTTTGTCCACCTTTTCACCTCCTCTTTTAAAGAGGGGGGAGAGACTTTTCTTACCTTTTCTTTACAAGAGATTCAACGCTTGAAGCGATTGGAGCGCGAGAAACTGGAGATGAGACATCGGGCAACGCTCGGAATGATGGTAGAGGAGATGGCCCATCAGGTTCGCAATCCGATTGCTTCCATCGGAGGATATGCCAGACGCCTTATTAAGCTATCCGATTCATCTTCGAGGAGAGAACTTTATCTTAACCGGATCCTTTATGAGACGAGTCGGCTGGAGGAGATGATCCGGCAGATGGAGGAGTTGGTTAAGATTCCCAGGCCGATTTTTCAAAGAGAGAAGGTTCTTGAGATTGTGGAACAGACCCTCCAGAGCATTTCAGAGGAGGAGAAAACGACGGACATTTCTTTCAATTTAGAAGAGGGTTCTTTTAAAGGAGATGAATTTTTCTACATTGATCGAGATCTGGTGAGCCGTGCTCTTTCTCATCTTCTAAAAAACAGTATCGAATCGATTAGACAGTGCAGGGAGAAGAAGGGGCCAAAAGAGATAAAGGTCTCGGTTGCTGGTGACGAAAAGAGTGTGGAGATTTCGATTTCAGACAGAGGGGAAGGGATTCCTAAAAAGAATTTGGATCGTATTTTTGAGCCTTTCTTTTCAACAAGGCCTGAACGGGTGGGACTGGGCCTCCCATTCGTCAAAAGGGTAATGGAAGACCACGGAGGAGCAATCCGGGTGGACAGTCGACTCCGAAGGGGGACAACCACCACACTCATTTTTCCAAAAGATCGCAGACGACCAATCCGAGGAGAATGGGTTTCATCAGAGGCTCGAGACCATCTCTCTTTCCTTTGAAAATGGAATCGATGAGCATTTACGATTCGGTGAGGATCTCTTATGGACGAAAAAGTTAAACAAAGTTTTTTTAAACAGGTGAAAAAGGAGCCTTTCGCTAAAAAATTTGGACTTAAATTGGTTGATATGGATGATGGGTATTCCAAAGTGGAGATGAGATTCACTCCCGACATGGAAAATCTCTTCGGGATGGCCCATGGAGGAGCGCTCTTTGCCTTGATTGATGAAGCCTTTGAGACCGCATCGAATTCCCATGGGACTCTTGCCGTGGCTCTTAATATGAATATCACTTACCTTGCTTCTCCTTCACCCGGCAGCCTTTTGGTTGCCGAAGCAAGAGAGCATCATCAGACCCAGAAGACATCACTCTGCGAGATTAAAGTATTTGATGATCAGAATCGTCCCATTGCTTCCTGCCAGGCCCTCGCCTACCGCAAAGGAATCCCTCATCCCTTTATTAAGAAAGAGAAAAGATAGCTTATCTTCACACAGGGTTGACATCTATTCCATAAAGGTTACAATAAGAAAAATTTTACGAATCAAACCAACGATAACGAATTTCACGAAAAAAACTTTTTCGGGTTGTTCGTTGTTATTCGGCCCATTCATTTTACAGGCGATGTTATGGAACAGGAACTGCTCGAAGTTAAAGTCATGGGGATCGTGGTGGATGCGAAGGCATCGAATCCGGTGGTCGTCTTAGTGGATTTGAATGGGCAGAAAGCCCTTCCAATCTGGATCGGTGTTTTTGAGGCTGAAGCGATTTCCAGAGGACTTGAAGATGTGGTGACACTTCGTCCCATGACTCATGATCTTCTTAAACAGATTCTTGATTCTTTGCACACCTCGCTTACTAAGGTGGTCATCAACGATATCAAAGAGAATACCTTCTATGCAAAGCTCCATTTCAATATGGAGGGGAAAGAACTCGTCGTGGATAGCCGGCCAAGTGATGCGATTGCTCTGGCGGTTAGAGTGAAGGCTCCCATTTTTATTGCCAAGTCCGTTGTGGAGGCCACAAAGAGTTTAGGACTTCTGGCCACCCGACTCCTGGAAGAACAGGACGAACTCAAAACGATCATCGAGAACATGAATCCCGAAGACTTCGGCAATTATAAGATGTAGCTTCCTTTCCTTTTCCTCAGCAGTCCTTCAAGACAGGTTTCTCAACATGGACAATAAGATAGGTTTTTAGGTAGGGTTAAACACCCATCAATTGACCCATCAACAAAGCTGGCTCCTTAATCTTCATCCTCAAAAGAAGAATTCTAATCATAGGCAAACCTGCAATCTTGCAATAATGTTCCTACCATTGACAATTTGTCACTTATCGTGACTTTTCCCCAGTTTACCAGAGTTGATCAGAATACTTTTAATTTTTGAAAATCAAATAGTTGTAATCAAAGAGTGGAATTCAGCGAAATTGGCATATATTTTGCATTTTTGCGAATAAATACGGGGGAAGGAAATTCGATGTACGTAATAGAAAAAGACCAAGTCTTAACCACAGAGGATGCAATCGAATATCTAAAGATCTCAAAGCCCACTTTCCTAAAATATGTCCGTCTTGGAAGGATCAAAGCGACCAAAGCCGGAAAAGGATGGAGGGTTCTCCTCTCTGAATTGAACCGGTTTTTGAAGGGAGGTGAGAATTGATATGATAGGGATTCGAAGGAGTATTACCTTCAAGGGAATCATCTTTTCCATTCTGCTGGCAACGATTCCGCTCGCCATTGCAGGGATTAATATTTTTCAGGTTTATAAGGAAGATTTAAAGGATTCCGTAACCCAGATTGAGAAAGAGAAAGCCCTCTTGGTGAGGGAGAAGGTCAATGGCTTCATCAAACAGACCACAAGCCTTCTTCTCCTTCTTGCCAAAGATGACCATTTAGTAGAATCACACCCTCCTCATTTTAAAGCCCATTTTAGACCTTTTCTCTTCCAAGCCAATCAATTTCTTGAATTGGTTTTCTTCGATGAGAAAGGATTGGAAAAGTTTAAAATTTCAGCATTTGAGAGGGAAGGAACTTCAGATCAGAAAGACCAATCCATGAGCCCGATGTTTCAGGTGGCGTCTAAGAAGCAGATTTATCATGGAAATTTTTATTACACTTCAGATGGAAAACAGGCCATGGTCATTGCTGTCCCGGTTGAAAAACCGGATGGAAGACAAATAGGTGTGTTAAAAGCAAGGGTATTGCTCGAACCATTGACGGATCTGCTCCATCAAATAAAGATCGGAGAAAGGGGTTCCGTTTATGTGGTTGATAGCGAGGGTTTTCTCATTGCTCATCCTGGGGAGAAAAATATTCTTTTGGGTCCTTTTGTGGATCGGGTGATTGCTGGAGAGGAAGGGGTTTTAGAATTTGAAAACCTGCGGAAAGAGAAATTTCTGGTCGTCTATATACCCATCCCTGAGTTGAAATGGGGGGTGGTGGTGCAGGTGCCTGTAGAGGAAGCCTATGCCCCTCTCCAAGAGGTAACTCAAACAGCGATCAAATGGGGTCTCATCGCCTGCATCTCTGCTTTTGCTTTGGGTCTTTTTCTCACCAGACAATTAATCTCACCGGTCAAACAGTTGTCGAAAGAGATGGCAAGGGTGTCCAAAGGCGATCTCAATGTTTACATCAAACCTGTGACCCGAGATGAAATAGGAGATCTTACCGAATCGTTCAACCGGATGATCCAGGATTTAAGGCAGTCTCAACAAGCCCTCCAGGAGGCAGAAGAGAAGTATCGGATGATCTTTGAAAATTCAAAGGACATGGTCTTTATCACCTCCTTGGAGGGGAAGTTCGTCGAAGTCAACCAGGCAGGAGTGGAGATGTTGGGTTTTGACCATAAAGAGGAGTTGATGAAGACACATGTTAGAGATTGCTATTTTAATCCTGAGGGAAGGGCCAAGTTCCAGGAAGAAATTGCACCAGAGGGATTTGTAAAGGATTTCGAAATTAAATTGAAGAAAAAGGACGGCACGTCACTCGACTGCCTCATCACGGCCACTGTCCGAAGGGATCAGGCGGGCAATATTATTGGATATGAAGGAACTGTTAAGAATATATCGGAAAGGAAAAGGGTGGAGGAAGAACTGATTCGGAGGACGGAAGAGGCCCAGATCCTATATGAACTGAGCAGTCTGCTCAATCAATCCTTGGAACTTGAGAAGGTCATACCTCTTGCCCTGGAGAAGGTTTTAGCTCTTACCGGTTTCGAAATGGGCACCATCTATCTGATCAGTGATGACAGAGAATGGCTGGAATTAAAGTATGATAAGAATTACCCATCCCACCTGAAAGAGGCAGTGAAAAGGCTTCAATGGGGCGAAGGGGTTACCGGTTCGGCAGTGAAAGAGAGAAGGGTCGTCATTTTCTCTATTGATGAATATCCTTCCCAACGCGTTCTTTCGCACCTGAAAGAAGAGAGAATTAAAATAATGGTTGGGATTCCCCTCTTTTCCAAGGGAGAGGTCATCGGGGGGATCTGCTTAACCAGCCGCTCTGATCGCCTTATCGCACAGAACGAGATTCATCTGTTTGAGAGTTTCGGAAACCAGATCGGAATGGCCATTCAGAATGCAAAACTGATCGATGAGATTCGAAGTTCCGAAGAGAAATACAGGACTGTGGTGGAAGGTGCCCATGAGGGCATCTGCATCATCGGTCCGGATAACCGAATAAAATTTGCCAATAATGGATTGGCAGAAATCTATGGGTATTCGATCAAAGAACTCATAGGAATGGATTTTCGAGATCTCTTGAATAAAGAGAGCCGAATATTTATGGCAGACCGGTTTTTGAGGCGGGAAAAGGGAGAAAAGCTGCCATCCAGTTTTGAATTGATGGCGGTCCGGAAAGATGGGAATATTTCTAATATCGAGATTAATGCAAGAGCGATGAAGAAGGTACAAGGGAAGCTCGAATATATCGTATTTGTGAAGGATGTGACCGAAAAGAAGAAGATGGAGGAGCAACTGTTTCAGACCGAAAAACTTCGGGCCCTGGGTGAGATGGCGAGTGGTGTGGCCCACGACTTCAACAATGCCCTGGCTGCCATTCTTGGTAACACTCAGCTTCTCCTCTATACGGCCCAAGATGAGGAGGCCAGGGAAGCCCT
>CAKZKY010000308.1 GCA_937124575.1 uncultured Pseudomonadota bacterium
TCTTTGATAATTAGTTCGACGGCAGCTCGACCATTGTAAAACCTCCAGGTGTTCAGAGGAGTCAGTTTCATATTGGTTACAATGACCTGGTAGCTGTACTTGCCCATCGAGAAAAGGGTGAGTTGGTCCGTAGGATCTTCTGGGATGAGACGCCTGACCACGACAAAACGATATTTCTTTTTCCATCTCGTAGGCTGGTACATAAATTCCGCAGTCTCCAGACCAGAGGAATGTACCCGATAAGATAAGCTTGCGATTTCTCTTTTGACCGGGGCCGTGAGTTTGGCCACAATGACAAAAAGGGCTTTGTTGGATTCCAAATATTCGATGGTCTCGTGATCGTAAAAACCCTTGTCGGCTCGGATAATTACGCTCTTTACGGAGGGAGGTAATTTGGCAAAGACGACCTTCAGAAGTTCCACCGTCCCAGAGGCCGTATGGGTATCGCCGGGGCGAAGTTCTCCATGCCAGAAATCTTTGGTGATTCCGTTGAAACAGAGAAGGGGATGATAAGAGGGGCGACCCCACTTCTGTGGATTGTAACCGATCCGAGCCATCTCCTGTTTGCCATAAAGGATAAGGACGGTGGAATCCAGATCGAAGATCACCTTGGTGGGAGGACTTGGTCTTGGGATCATTGATAAAAGAAGTCTGTCGTGGAGCTTCCTCAATCTCGGAAGAGCTAAGGGAGCCATCCGAAGAAGGAAGCGTCTCAATGTAGTGGGATTGGGGTAAGTGGGTAATCCTGTGAGGTATTGGAAGACACCGTTTTGTTTTAAGAGATGGCTTGTTTCTATTCGTCCGAGCCCCAAAGAGATTGGATAAATTAGGGCCAACATCTCCTCGGCGATTGTATACCGATTGTTGCGTTGACGAAACCGAAGATGGTGATGCAATTGTTTGCGCAATTTTAATCGTTTGAAGAAGGACTGTAGTAAATAGATACCTCCAAAATGGGTGAGAGTATTTCCAGTAAATGAAATAGCGACGCGGTGAGGAGCACGTTTTTGCATTGTTCCTTAACCTAATTTTTAAGTATGTTAAGGGACAAACAGTAAGAAGTCTTCTAATAAGCATTTTAACTCGGCCAAATGTTAATTCAAGACCTTTTTCACGCATGATTCAGGATAATTTTTTAACTTTAAAGGAATTGCTTAGAACATTATTAATAAAGGAGTTTACTTATGCAGATTGCAGTAACTTTTAGACAATTGGAAGCAGATGGGGGTGTTAAGGATTACATTGAAAAGAGGCTCAAACGATTAAAAAAATATTTAGCCCATTTTCGAGAGATCCATGTGGTTCTATCTCGCGAGAGATATAGATATATTGCTGAATCCACTCTTCTTGTTGATGGAGTTAGACTCAATAGTGAGGGTAGAGATTCAGATCTTTATACGGCAATTGATCAAATGGTAGAAAAGGTCGAGCGTCAGGTCCGAGAAAGGAAGTTAAAAGAGAGAAAAAAGAGGTCTTCTATAAATTCTACTAAGATTTTTATCCCGACGAAAGAAGATTCTTTCGAAGATCAGGAAAAGATAGATTTATCTTCCCTTATTAAAAGGAAAAGAAAAATTGCAAAGCCAATGGCGCTTGAAGAGGCTGTCGCCCAGTTAAAGCTCTCTAAAGAGGATTTCTTCTTTTTTATAAACTTAGATTCAGGACATATCAATGCCCTTTATCAGACCAAAGATGGGAAATATGAATGGATTGAGCCACAGGTTGGATAGAGTAGGGTTTTATAGATCATATGAAGATTGCTGACTTTTTAAAAAAGGAATGGGTGATTGATGAACTCAAAGGAACTGATAAAAACTCTATTCTTAGAGAATTGGCTGAAGTTCTCGTAAAACCATGTGAAGTTTCCTCGGTAGAAGAGTTGGTTCAAATATTAATAGAAAGGGAGAAACTTGGTTCCACGGGTATTGGAGATGGTATTGCAATTCCTCATGGGAGAATGAAAAGATTAAAAAACTTTTTAATCTCTTTTGGAAGATCATTAAAAGGAGTTGATTTCGACTCTATTGATGGCAAACCAAGTCAGATATTTTTTTTAGTAATGTCACCAGAAAATTCTGCAGTCGAAAATCTTAAACTCCTCGGAAGAATCGTAACCTTATTAAAAGATTCATCTTTTAAGAGGAGGTTAATGGAGGCAAGTTCATCAAACGAAATATTTCAAATCATAATAGAAGAAGATGAAAAATATTAGTTTATGAGTGGTATCTCAGTTAAAGAATTTGAACAAGACTGTCGTAACGAATTGGATCTTATACTTATGGCTGGCCATGAGGGAATAGGGAAAAGGATTACAGAATCACAAGTCCAAAAGATGGGCTTAGCCTTAACAGGCTTTACAAGGTATACAAACCCAAATAGGATTCAGATTATCGGAAATACAGAATTAGCCTACTATAATACCTTGGATAGTCACTACAAGGAAGAGGTGATCGATAAAATTTGTTCACTTAATCTTTCTTGTGTTGTGGTTACAAGAAATCTTCAAATACCAGAAATTCTACTTAAAAAAGCGGATGAAAAAGGAATTCCTATTTTTCGAAGTAGTCTCCGGTCTTTCCAGTTCATTGAAAAGGTAACAAAATACTTAGAAGAAAAGCTCGCCCTGACGACAAGTATACACGGTGTTCTTATGGATATATTTGGAGTAGGAGTTCTGATTGTTGGTAAAAGTGGTATTGGGAAAAGTGAATGTGCTCTGGATCTCATCATCAAAGGTCATCGTTTAGTGGCGGATGATATGGTACATATTAGAAAACGTCCTCCAAATTCTCTTATTGGAAGTGGTTTTGATGTCATCCAGCACCATATGGAGATAAGGGGGCTTGGGATTATAAATATTCGAAATCTTTTTGGAGTCGAGGCAATTCGAGAACGTAAGAAGATAGAACTCGTTGTAGAACTGGTAGATTGGAATGCCAATCAAGAATATGATCGATTGGGTTTTGAAGAAGAGAAGTATTCAATTTTAGGAGTTGAATTACCCATGCTAAGAATTCCCGTTACCCCAGGCCGAAATTTAACCACCATCATTGAAGTGGCAGCCAGGAATCATCTTCTTAAAATCATGGGTTATGATTCTGCTCTGGAGTTTGAGAAAAGACTACTTCATAGAATCGAAGAAAAGGGAAGAGAAAAATTTGAAACTGAGGGCGAGATTGAGTGAAAAACATACGAGTTATTCTTATCAGTGGCCTTTCAGGATCAGGAAAGACGACAGCTATAAAAGCTTTAGAAGATATAGGCTTTTATTGTGTTGATAATCTTCCTGTTCTTCTCATGCCTAAGTTCTTAGAGCTTTGTGAACAATCAGGTGGAAAGATATCAAAAGTAGCTATCGTGGAAGATATTAGAGGATCAGCTTCTTACGATTTAAAAGAGGAAAGAAGCTTTTTTGAAGATTCAAGGAGAATTATTGAGGGTCTTCGTAATAATGGATATTCAATAGAGATACTTTTCTTAGAGTCTTCAGACCCT
>CAKZKY010000309.1 GCA_937124575.1 uncultured Pseudomonadota bacterium
CAATCGTCCCCACATTCACATGCGGCTTCGTCCTCTCAAACTTCGGCTTCGACATGGCTCTTACCCTCCTTGTCTCTGGGTTCTGGTCATGCAACCCTCTTCAATTCTGAAAGGATCTCCTCACTCACGGATGAAGGCACTGGGCTATAATGAGAAAATTGCAAAGTGAAGGTCGCCCTTCCCTGAGTGAGGGATCGAAGATCCGTGACATATCCAAACACATTGGCCAGAGGAACCTCTCCGGTGATTACATTGGTTCCCTTCCGGTATTCGACTTGTGTCGTCTTTCCTCTTCTGGAATTGAGATCGCTTACCACCTGCCCTACAAACTCTTCCGGTGTAATGATTTCCACGGACATTAAAGGTTCAAGCAGAATCGGGTTCGCCCTTCGAGCACCTTCTTTAAATCCCATGGAGCCAGCGATCTTAAAGGCCATCTCTGAGGAGTCAACTTCATGGTAGGATCCATCAATGAGTGTGACTTTTATGTCAACCATGGGGAATCCAGCAAGGACTCCCTTTCCCATGGCCTCAACGACCCCTTTCTCAATGGCTGGGATAAATTCCCTCGGAACCGCACCGCCTATAATCTTGTTGATAAATTCGAAGCCTTTTCCTGGTGGCTGAGGCTCAAGGGTCAACCAGACATGGCCATACTGGCCCCTTCCGCCTGACTGACGGACGAAGCGACCTTCGGACTTGACCATCTTGGTAATGGTCTCTCGGTAGGCGACCTGGGGTCTTCCCACATTGGCCTCCACCTTAAATTCCCTTAAAAGGCGATCAACGATGATTTCTAGGTGGAGTTCGCCCATGCCCGAAATGATGGTCTGACCGGATTCTTCATCGGTCTTCACCTTGAAGGAAGGGTCCTCGAGTGTCAGTTTATAAAGGGCATTTCCCAACTTCTCCGCATCCGCTTTAGTTTTTGGCTCAAGCGCAACGGAGATGACAGGTTCCGGAAAGCTCATCGATTCAAGGATGATCGGCTCTTTTTCAGTACAGATCGTATCGCCGGTCGTGGTATATTTAAGGCCTACAGCAGCGAAGATATCGCCGGCAGACGCTTCCTGAATCTCTTCCCTTTTGTTCGCATGCATCTTTAGCAATCGGCCAATGCGCTCCTTCTTCCCCTTAGAGGGATTGTAGACAGAATCGCCCGATCTGATCGAACCGGAATAGATACGGAAGAAGGTGAGCTGTCCGGTATAGGGGTCATTCATAATTTTAAATGCGAGAGCAGAGAGGGGATGTCCATTATTTGCTGAAAAGGATTTTTCAATGCCCTGAAGGTCGGTTCCTTTCACTGGAGGAAGATCGAGTGGAGAAGGAAGATAATCGATAATGGCATCGAGAAGCGGTTGAACCCCCTTATTCTTAAAGGCGGATCCACAGAGCACTGGCACCCCTTTTAACTTCAAAGTGGCTTCCCTGACGGCCTGTTTGATTTCAGATTCAGAGACTTCTCCACCCTCGATAAACTTCTCCATCAGAGAGTCATTCCATTCCGAAAGCTTCTCTATCAGAAATTCTCTCTTTATTTTCGCTTCAGGAAGGTAGGAAGGTGGGATGTCAATGGTATCATAACGGGTACCCAGAGAATCGGGATCGAATATTAGAGCCCTCATCGAGATAAGATCAACCACTCCTTGGAAATCTTCCTCTTTTCCAATTGGGATCTGAAGAGGAAGGGGTGTTATCTTTAGCCGATCGATCATCATCTGGAGACATCCATCAAAATCGGCCCCAACCCGATCCATCTTATTGACAAAGGCGATTCTTGGGATCTCATACTTGTCGGCCTGTTTCCATACGGTTTCTGATTGGGGTTCCACCCCTCCAACCGAACAGAAGACGGCAATGGCGCCATCCAATACTCGGAGAGACCGTTCCACTTCGATTGTAAAATCAACGTGGCCAGGGGTATCAATGATGTTGATCCTGTGATCCTTCCAGAAGCAGGTGGTCGCCGCGGAGGTAATGGTTATTCCTCTCTCCTTCTCCTGCTCCATCCAATCCATGGTTGCAGATCCCTGGTCCACCTCTCCGATCCGATGCGTGACGCCAGTATAGTAGAGGATACGTTCTGTGGTCGTTGTTTTCCCTGCATCGATGTGAGCCATGATGCCGATATTTCTGGTCTTCTCTTTTAAAACGTTTGACACCTAAAACCTCTTAATGTGTTGAGTCACATGCTTCACATGATTGACATTTCGTTTGCGAAAAGCAGGTTGAAGTTAAGATTGAGATTGAAGGGGGAGATAATAAATCCAGAACCCTTAACTTTGCCTTGACCTAACCCTTCGATCCATTTGGCAGCGTTTGGTGCCGCCAAGGAATAATAAAATTACCAGCGGTAGTGGGCAAATGCTTTGTTGGCTTCTGCCATCTTATGGGTATCCTCTTTCTTTTTAACAGAGGCTCCTCGATTGTTGGCTGCATCGATCAATTCAGCAGAAAGCTTCTCTTTCATCGTCTTTTCTGACCGCTGTTTTGCGTAACCGATAATCCATCGAATCGCTAAGGAAGTCTTTCGGTTCGGCCTCACCTCGACTGGAACCTGATACGTGGCGCCACCGACCCTGCGAGGCCTTACCTCAATCATGGGTTTCACGTGATCTAAAGCCTGATTAAAGATTTTAATCGGGTCAGATTGTGTTCGCTCTTTGATGAGGTCGAGAGCCCCATAAAAGATCGATTCTGCCACACTCTTTTTTCCCTTACGCATAATCCCGTTAATAAATTTGGCGATCAACACATCCCGATATTTGGGGTCTGGCAGTATCTCTCTCTTTTTTACTTCCCCTTTTCTGGGCATAAATGCTCCTTGTTTGTATCTTCAATAATACTGATCGATTGGTTCTTACTTGGGTTTCTTGGCTCCGTATCTTGAGCGACCCTGTTTCCGATCCTGAACGCCAACGGAATCGAGGGTACCCCGGATGATATGATATCGAACTCCTGGCAGGTCTTTTACCCTTCCACCGCGGATGAGGACGACCGAATGCTCTTGAAGGTTATGCCCAATTCCAGGAATATAGGCAGTGACTTCAATTCCATTGGTCAATCTCACACGGGCGACTTTTCGAAGAGCCGAGTTTGGTTTTTTGGGTGTGGTTGTATAAACCCTTATGCAGACCCCTCTTTTTTGGGGCGATCCTGTAAGTGCAGGAGCAGAAGTCTTACTTTTCACTTTACTTCTTCCAATTCGAACCAATTGATTGACCGTTGGCATTAGACCCTCTTTTACAAACTAATATTTTCAATAGGTTATAAATGAAATCCCTTACAATCAAATTTAAGATGAAAAAACTTTTTAATATTATCTGAAAATAATTCTTTTGTCAATAATTTTTTTGGTGTTTTTAAAAAAATTTTTAGACTTGGGTTTATCTTGAGAATGACCCAAAAAACTTCTAAAATAATGCGGATTTGAGCGGGAGAAGGGAGGGAAATATCGTATAAAAGATGAAGGCTTAATTCATAACTTATTGTTTTTATGGTATATTTTTTGTTAATATTCATATTGCCGATATCCTTAAACCAAGGCCTTCTCCCAGCTATAGGGGGACATCTCTCATCCTTATACCCTGGAACCCAAACCCTTTTTCAGAGCTCTTTTATAGCCCGTTTGACACTCGATCATTTTGAATAATATAATTGATTTCACTCAGGAAGGGATTTGTTCAATTAAAATGTATGAGAGGCGAATTTACAGGAATTTAGTCAAATCAGAAGATCTCATTAAATTTGAAGTTATTGTAAAAGAGACGGACCTCCTCATCCGTTCAGAAAGAGACTTTTCCCGTGAGGCAAAAGATTCAGTGCTCAAATACAGACACCAACTTGAAACCTATATTGCAGCCAACCCTCTTTTTGAAAGGAGTCTTGTCCCTATTGAGGAAATCCCCCATCTTCCAAATATCATTAAAGAAATGGTGAGAGCCTCTAACTTAACCGGAGTCGGGCCAATGGCTTCAGTGGCCGGAGCCATCGCTCAATCAGTCTCTGAAGATCTTCTCCAACTCTCAAACGAGGTGATCGTTGAGAATGGGGGAGATATCTATCTTGCCACTTCTAAGGAACGAATCGTTGGAATCTATGCCGGAGACTCTCCTCTCAGCCTGAAAGTGGGAATTGTGATCGAGCCTAAGGATTCTCCTATTGGGATATGCACCTCCTCGGGAACCGTTGGCCACTCCCTCAGTTTCGGAAGAGCAGATGCGGTCTGCGTTCTTTCAAAATCTGCAGCCCTTGCTGATGCCGCTGCCACGGCAATCGGAAATATTATACGTGAGAAGAAAGATATTGAATGCGGATTGGAAAGGGCACAAGAGATCGAAGGGGTATCAAGTGTATTGATCATTGTCGGAGATAAGATGGGAGCCTGGGGAGATATCCGACTGATGAAACTTTAAGAAGATGAAGACCATTTCGATTGCTACAGTTGGATGTAAAGTAAACCAGTATGAATCCGAAGCCCTGATGGCTGAGCTGGAGGAGAGGGGGTATCGGATTGTTCCCTTCGGAAATGGGGCAGATATCACCATTATCAATACCTGCACTATCACCCACCGAGCTGACTTCGATTCACGACAGATGATTCGAAAAGCCCTTCGAAAGAACCCTGACTCTTTCATCATTGTGACCGGATGTTATTCACAGGTAGCACCGGAGGTATTTTCAAGAATCGAGGGAGTTCGATATATTTTGGGAAATCGAGAAAAGGAGAGGATCCCTGAGATCCTTCCGTTGATGGAGAAGGAATTAGTCCCAAAATTACAGGTCAGTGATATCCAGAAAGAGAGGATCTTTTCAGAGATTCCAGTCCATACGTTCCATCGCCACACACGGGCATTTCTTAAGATCCAAGATGGATGTAATCAACAATGCTCTTACTGCATCGTCCCCTTTGCAAGAGGACCCTCGAGGAGCCTCCCACCGGAAAGGGTCATCGAACATCTCAGAATCCTAAAAGAGAACGGTTTTAAGGAAGTGGTACTTACTGGCATTCACTTGGGTTCTTATGGATTGGACATGAAACCACCTCTCTCTCTGGAAGAGCTACTTCAGAGAATCGAAAGTGAGGATACTCCCCATCGGATTCGACTCAGTTCGATTGAACCTCTCGATTTTTCGATGGGCCTTATCTCCATCCTGTCGAAATCAGAAAAAGTCTGCCCCCACTTCCATATCCCCATCCAGAGCGGAGATGATGAAATTTTAAAGAGAATGCACAGAAATTATGATCACTTCTTCCTCAAGGATCTCCTCCAAGAATTGAATCGAAACATTTTAGATGTCTCCATTGGTTTGGATGTGATTGTCGGATTTCCAGGAGAGACCGAAGAGAGATTCGAAAATACTTATCAATTTATTGAATCCCTTCCCATCTCCTATCTCCATGTCTTTCCCTTTTCAAAAAGGAGGGGAACCCTTGCAGCCCAACTGGACGAGCCCACGAGTAACCCACTGATCAAACAGAGGGCAAGGGCGATCAGAGAATTGGGAAGGCAGAAACGAAGCTCTTTCTATCATCGTTTTCTCCATCACGAAATAAGCGTTTTAGTGGAAGATCGAAGCGAGACATACTCAGGGAGATGGAGAGGTCTTTCAAAAAATTATATTCCTGTTCTTCTGTCTTGCAAAGAAGATTTAAATCTGGCCAATCAGGAGCAGAGGGTTCTTGTATTGGAAAGTCATGATCAAATGGTGATTGGAAGAGTCGTGGAGGATCTTCATGGATGAGGAGAGACGGACTCTCTTAAAAGAATTGGAAGAACGGTTGGGTTATCAATTTAATGAGACGACCTGGCTGGATCGGGCGCTCACCCATAAGTCCTTTGTCCATCAGACCAATACTTCAAATAAGGCGTCAAATGAAGTCCTTGAATACCTTGGCGATGCGGTGCTTAACCTTGCGGTGAGCCATCTTCTGTTAGAGGCATTCCCAGAGGCTCAAGAAGGCGCGCTTTCGATGTGGCGGGCTCATCTTGTCAAACGAAGCTCGCTAGCCTTCTTTTCAAAACAACTTCGATTGGATCAATACCTCCTCTTTGGGAAGAGCGAGATCCTGGATGGCGGAGCGAAAAAGACCTCCATTCTGGCCAATGCCTATGAGGCTGTAATCGGTGCCATCTACATGGATTCCGGATTTGATCAGGCCCTCCAGATGGTCCGGAGCCATATCGAGCCTTATATCGGATCGGGTGACTTTTCACTCCTGTCGAATGATTATAAAAGCCTACTTCAAAAATATTCTCAGAAAACGCTTGGGCTCACTCCCCGATATTATGTCTTAAAAGAATCCGGCCCTGAGCACGAAAAACAATTTCAAGCCTCGGTGATGATCGGTGGAGAGATCAAAGGGACAGGATGGGGAAGCAGCAAGAAACAGGCGGAACAAGAGGCTGCACGGAATGCTCTGGGCAATTTAGAAATTCAGAACAGGGAATCCAGCATCTTTTAGCATCGAAACACTTTGCTTTACCGTGATCCCTTCGGTGCGTCACGTCTGATTGGTGAGTTCAAATGATGACTCCATGGATCATCCCGATCTTTCTCCCCCATCAAGGATGCCGTCAACGCTGTCTCTTCTGCAATCAAAAGATGACGGCTCAACACATGCCCTCCCCTCAAGCGGTTCGGGAATGCATCCATGATTCTCTTCACCATCTTTCTTTTCCGAAAGAAGAGCGAAAAAAACAAGTGGCCTTTTACGGTGGAAGCTTCACGTCAATGAACCATGAGGTTCAGATCTCCTATTTGAGTGAAGTTCAGCCTTTCATCTCATCAGGAATGATCGATTCCATTCGACTTTCCACCCGACCTGATGGCCTGAGTGAAGAGACCCTGACCATACTCAAGGGATATGGAGTCAAGACGATAGAGGTTGGAGTTCAGTCCATGGTGGACGATGTCCTGCTGCGCTCAGAGAGGGGGCATACCGCAAAGGATTCTTCCTCGGCTATCTTGCGACTAAAAGAACGAGGGTTTGAAGTAGGTGTTCACTTAATGGTCGGACTTCCAGGAGACAGTTGTGATCAATTTTTAAACTCGCTTGATCAGATCATTAATCTCAAGCCCGATTTTGTGAGAATCCATCCCACACTGGTGCTCAAAGGCACCACGATGGAAGAACTTTGGAAATTAGGGAAATATTCTCCATTGACATTGGAGGAGGCCATCCAATGGCTCAAAAAAGGGGTGCTTCAACTGGAGAAGGCTTCCATTCCTATAGCTCGAATCGGTCTTCAACCCACCAAAGAGTTAGAAGAGAATCTTTTAGCCGGGCCTTTTCATCCTGCCCTCCATCAGCTTGTTGAATCGGCTCTCTTTTATGATATGGCAGAGGTTTTACTTCAGAAATATCTGGATGGAGCCCGAGCTGTTTTGATTTGCCATCCCAAAGATCTCTCAAACCTAAAGGGCCAGAAGAACACAAATCTGATTACCTTGAAGGAAAGATTCGGGCTTCAGGACTTACGGATCGAAGAAAACAAAGAAGTACGGAGAGGATCGCTCCTTCTTAAAACTTCCTCGGAGATTTCTTGCTTGGATAGAATGGAACTTGCCGACTCCGATATTAACCGAGGCCTAAAAAGGGCATGCTCACTACGAGAGGATCCAATTGTGCCAGATCATCCTCTGAACTAACCTCTTTTTTTACCCAAAGATTATAGCTATGGCCCTATTAATAGTAGAAAGATAATTGGGATAAGAAAGTCTTTAAAAGAGGCCTCTTCAGACCATGATGACATTATTTTCCAAGACTCCGATGCCATTGATCTCGATTTTGACCCTATCATGAGGCTGCAGTGTGAAATTATCTCCGGGCACAATGCCTGTGCCGGTCAACAAAATTGCTCCGTTAGGAAAGGTTTGGCTTCGGCAAAGGTAGCTGACCATTTCCTCAAAGGAACGTTTGATTTGATTCACAGAGGTTTGTCCCTCAAAAATAATCTCGTTCCCACGATAAATTTGTAATGTAATAGCCCAAGTCCGAGCCACATTTTCACTCGGGCCGATCACAACGCATGGCCCGATTGCACAGGAACGGTGATAGATTTTGGCTTGGGGCAGGTAAAGCAAATTTCCCCCTTCGATGTCCCGCGAACTCATGTCATTACCAATTGTGTAGCCTACGATGGTCTTCTTCGAATTGATAACCAAAGCTAATTCGGGTTCTGGTACATTCCAATTTGAATCGGAACGGATACCGACCGGTTCACCAGGCCCAACCACTTTTTCTGGAAGAGATTTGAAAAAGATTTCAGGCCGTGGAGCATGATAGACTCGATCATAGGCATTAGCGCTGAACGTGGATTCCTCCATTCGCGCCACTTTACTTCGAAGATAGGTAACTCCAGCTGCCCATACCTCCTGATGTTCGACAGGGGTAAGCAATTTGATTTGATCCAAGGGAAATTGAGTTATCTTCTGCTCATCAAACTTTGAAATCTCACCGAAAGGATCCTGGGATTCAAGGAGAGAGGTAAGGCTCTTGATCCCAACATCCGATAAATCAAAAACCTGGTCTTCCGAAGTAAGCATGCCGATATGTGGCTCTTGACTTGAAACTAAGAACCGGCAGAGTTTTATCGGTTTGCTCATCACTCACCCCCACAATGCCTCATTGGGGAACATTAAGGCTTTCTAACAGTGTTTACTGCTGCTGCAGACGCGACAAGTAGGGTCCCTTGACAACGTCAATTTTACGATGCCTTCAGACTCCCAAATTGGATTCCACCGGACTCCCTGTTCTTCTGAGATCCTCCTAAAATGTTTGCTTAGAAATAGCGTGAAAAAACGAATGTCTTGCTTTGTGTTATAGAGCGAGCCGAAATAGAAATAATTGGTAAGAATTCCGGTTTTCAAATATTTGATCAATTCGGCGATTGAAAAGGCTCCCATGGCAGCAATGGGTAAGATGTTAATTCCAAAGATGGCACTTTGAAAGGAACCTACGAGGGAGGGACTTTGAAATCGGCCAATTAGACAATTCAAGCATGGTGTGTGAGGAGAATGGAGCAAGGCTGTGTAGAAACAGTTGGAGACCACCCCTGCCATGAGGTAGAGAATCCTGTGTCTTACTGCAAAACGGTTCACGATGGACCGGGAAGCCCACTTGTCAAAAGTATCGATGATGAGATCTGTTTCTGGGTCGAGAGTCCGATCAATGGTGGTTTCGTTAATCTCTATCTGCTTAGTAACGACCTTCACATGGGGATTCAACCTCCTGGCATAGATCATCAATGATTCGGCTTTGCTCATTCCAAGGTGTTCCACATTATGGATGAATTGACGGTTCAGATTGGATAACTCGATTCTATCCTGGTCAATAGCCACAAGCTCACCAATCCCCAAAAGAAGCAGATTATTGATAATCGATGAGGCAGCGCCTCCAATGCCCATGACCGTCACACGGAGACTTTTCAGTTTGACTTGATCCTCTTCCGACCAATCGGCCATGGATAGCTGGCGCAGATACCTTTCTCTCTCCTCAGGGCTCAACAATAGTCTTTTTTGACTCATTCTTACTCCGAGGGTTCTGTTTTGCCGGCAAAGCAATGCTCTGCACAGGAAGGCAAGGGTGGAATTGGTCTTCCATCCAGTTTACATTGAACATAGTCGGCAATCCGTTCTACCGTTGCAAAGCGGCCAGGACCAATCTCTTCATCCAGAACTTCAATACCAAACTCACTTTCAAGAAGCAAGATCAGTTCCACAAACATGAGGGAGGTAAACCCATTCTCTCGCAGAAGGTCCCTATTTCCCAGATGAACTGAGAGAGAAGGGAAATTTCTAAGAATCAGTTCTCTCACTCTTTCTTCCATTCTCTTTCCCTTTCGATTGGGAGATTTGACTTTCTAAGACTTCATATAGGGTCTTACCGGTTGGAGACCTGGGAATTTCCTCGACAAAAATGACCTCGTGAGGAATCCACCCTCGATCCAGTTCGCTCTGGCAGAGAGAAAGAATTTCTCGAACAGTTAGATTGGATTTTTTCGCCTTAACAATCGCTGCACAGATCCTGTTACCCATGATGGTATCTTTTCTACCGAAGACAGCAGAATCCCTGACCCCATCAATTCCTCTGAGCACTTTTTCTATCACAGACGGAATGATCTTTTCTCCTCCCGATTTGAAAACGAAATCCTTTCTCCCGATATGATAGTA
>CAKZKY010000310.1 GCA_937124575.1 uncultured Pseudomonadota bacterium
ATATATAAAAAAGGGAGGTCTATGTGTTAAAAAACCTTTACAGCGATGCCTTGATCATTTTAACCACTCCGTTTCCAAGCAAAACCCAAAGGCTACTTCAGGATATCTCGCATGTTACCCATAAAATATGATAAGATCCGCAATTGGAAAGGTTTGGAGGCACATTTGCCTCCCTTTTTTGTCGGTTAAGGTAAAGTAAAGATTATGGCATCCACTGAATTGAACCGGACTCCATCTCTTGAGGAGATCTTAAAAATCCTTCAAGGCTTCCCCATTGACCTCCAAAAAATCTATCCCCAATCCTTCCTATCCACCAATGGATTATTCTATGGGATGATCCGATCAGACCATGCTAAGAAGTTGATTGTCATTGGTGAAAAGGAGCCTCTTCTTAAGGACCCTTTCGTTGGAAAAATCTTTCATCACTCCCCATCGCTAAAGATGTGCGATCTCTCCTTAGACAATACGCTCTGCTTGATGGAACGCTTCCCCTTTACCAAACCAACCCCACTTCTAAACCACCCCGCAACCATCGGAACTGGAGATCGCCTCGGTCTGGCCACTCCAGGTCATATCCGTGCAATTAAAAAATTTAAAGTTCGACCGGTATTGGCCCAACAGTCGGTTCGTGAGAATAGCCAGACTGGAAGAAGTTTTAAAGAGGTCATTGCCGATGCGGCTTGGGCGGTCTTTCAAGAAGGTTTTCGAGAAGGTTATGGAGCAGATGGTGATCATCTGAAGTCCCTTGATGAGGTCCGAACGGCTCTGGATGCAGGCGTCTCCATGATCACGCTCGACCTCTCTGAAAGATTGAACTTCGATGCCTTTTCGGTTTCAAAAGAAACCATCGAACGAAGATTGAAAGAGGAGATTGACCCCGGAGATACGGAAGTCTATCTTCACCTCCTGTTGAATAAGGAATTCGAATTCAGAGGCCCCTGTGGCCATCTCAGCATCAGTTTTTCTGAGGAAGAAGTGATGAGGAATCTTCTCCTCTTCCAACAGGCCATTGACTTTACTGAGGAGGTCAATCAATTTCTCTTCCACGATACCGGAGGAAGGCACCTGGTTAATCTTGAGATCTCTATTGACGAAACGCCATTTCCGACCTCGCCAGAGACGCACCTCTTTCTGCTCATCGTTCTACGGCACAGAGGAGTTCAAATTGATGCTCTTGCCCCCCGTTTCTCCGGTCAGTTCCAAAAGGGAATTGATTATCGGGGAGAGATCGACTCTTTTCGAGAGCAATTCCGCCAGCACGTCCTGATCGCACAACATTACGGAAACTATAAACTCTCCATTCACTCGGGTAGCGATAAGTTCTCAATCTTTCCCCACACCGGAGAGCTCTCACAGCAGAAAATCCATCTCAAGACAGCAGGAACGAGCTGGCTGGAGGCGGTCCGTCTTATCAGCCTGAAGGAGCCTTCCCTCTATCGTGAGATACATCAGCAGGCCCTCTCCTTTTTTGGTGAAGCTTCCAGGCATTATTCGGTGACGACAGACCTTTCTGCGATCCCTCCCATCGAATCCCTCTCGGATACCGAACTTCCCGTCTGCTCGATCTTGAAAATCCCCGACAGCTTCTCCATATCACTTATGGTTTTCTATTGAGAAGTAACCTGAAAGGTCCGATTTTTAAGATTCTTAACCAATACGAAGAAGATTATTGGTCGCTCCTTGAAAATCATATTGAGAAACATTAAACTTTGTTGGGAATTGAGAGAGGAGACTCTTTATGCGAAGCCTGACCCAAGAGCATCTCAACCAGATCGTTCAATCCAGCCGTCCTGAAAGCCTTTCCCTTAAAGAAAGACCACCTATCCGAGATGACCACGCAAGCCATCTCTTCTCTCTGATCCAGTGGGGCCAAACAACCCTGGCCTCTGACCATCTCCTCTTCCCTGAAATGAATGGGAGGTTGCCCGAAACAATGGGAAGTCTAATTAGAAAATTGAACCTCCTCTTCTCACTTTCCAGCCCCCTTCTTAATGAGCCAAAGGAAACTTTTCGGCAGAACGTTCATCGCCGGCAATACGCCTATGAGTTCATGTTGGAAACCGCTCTTAACTTCTACGGCCTTGAAAGTCGCTGGCTCGATGGTCGAGAGAAGGCTGACTCCCTTGGCTACATTCTCAATTGCCTTCAGGAATGGGAAGATCGTGAAAGAGAGGAGGCAGGAGGTTCCATTGCCGAAGCGGTCATCTCAAAATGGCTTTCGAGGATGAAGAGGGTTCAGAATGGAAGCAGTATGGTCGCCAAGACAGCCCTCCGAATTGAAGAAGGAATCAATTTCAAGTAGAACCTCTTCACTCAACTCCTAAAGAAGGCCGAAAAGGAGATCAAAGAGAACGTCTACTACCGGATGGTCAAAGATGGGTCTTGTAAATTTGGAAATGACTATGCCATCGGTTTGAGATGGCTCAGGCATCTGGGCTTCGAGCAGGTCTCCACCAATCCGGTACTGGCCGCAAGGGCTTACCAGGACGATCCCTCTTTAACAGAACTCTTTCGGAACGAGGTGAAGCTTCATCCCGATTATAAGCGATGGCCTGCCCAACCCCTTCGATACGGAGAGGAGATTACGCTTTACGCTACACTGCTTGCCCTCTGGGAAAATCTCTATGTCTTTCGGCCCATCTTCTTTAACCTTCGTGACTCCACTGGGGGCGGCGTGGTAAGCTTCCAGCTCAATCCCAATATTGCGCACCTCGTTGATGAGTCCATCCGAGATGTCTTCATGGCCTTCTCCCTCGCTTCTGAAAATCTCTCCCTTTATGACCAGTATCTTCTTGCCGGTTATCGGATGAACGGATGGAAGGGAAGGCCCAATCTTGTGATCAAGGTGGCTGCCACCACCCCTGCTGCCAGAACCATTACCAGGACAATCAACTCTTTTGGCTTTGGATCGAATATCACCGTTGACTTCAGCACCAGCCAGGAGGTCACCCTTCTGATTGAGGAGATGGAAGGAATGGCTGAAGCCATTAAAAAGGGAATTGAACCCACCCAGCTCTATATGACGAACATGGGAGGGAGACTCGAAAGCCATCT
>CAKZKY010000311.1 GCA_937124575.1 uncultured Pseudomonadota bacterium
TGGAACGACCTCTCCTATATCCTTTATACAGGGGGAACCACAGGGTTTCCAAAAGGAGTCCCTGGCAACCATATGGGTATGGTCTCCTATGTCAGAGACATTATGGAGGATGTCGCTGGAGGATACATCGAGGAGGGAAAAGATACCTATATCGCGATCAATCCTCTTTTCCACATCATGGCGCTTGGGCTGTTTGTCGCCATTGGCTTAAACTATGGCAATACGACGATCCTCATGCCTGTCCCTCAAGTGGATTCGATTCTGCGGGCCATTGAAAAATATCGCGTCAGATGGATGCTTGGTGTCCCAGCCCTCTACCGAATGATCCTTGAAAATGACCGATTGGATCAATACGATTTGAGTTCCCTTAAATACTGCTATTGTGGAGGCGATGTGCTTCCAATCGAAGTATTTAAACGATGGCAAGAGCATCTCGGCGTCTCCATCTACCAGGTTTATGGATCCACTGAGGCCGGCCATGTCACTTACAGCCGACTGGACCGAGAACCAGAACTCTCATCCATTGGGATCCCCCTGAAGACCAGGGAGTGCAAGGTGGTGGATCCCGACACGCTGGAACCTGTCCCATTGGGAGAGATTGGAGAACTCGTCGTCACCTCCGACTATACGGTGAAGCACTATTGGAACAAACCGGATGAAACGAAGCGCTCTTATGTCAATATCGATGGCAAAATCTATTATCGAATGGGCGACTATGTCCGGATGGGTGAAAAGGGAGACATCTACTATGTGGAGCGCTCTGCCGATGTGATCAAGCATAAAGCTTATCGGGTCTCTGCCTCGGAGATTGAAGCCGTGTTGCAGGATCACCCGACGGTCATTGGCGCATGTGTGGTTGGCGTTCCAGATCCTAAGGTCGGCGAACGAATTAAAGCGATCGTTGTGCTCAAGGAAGATGCTCGCGGAGTAGATGCCTCGGAGTTGACCAAATGGTGCCGCGAGAGACTTGCTCCATATAAAATTCCACAATACATTGAGTTCCGAGACATGCTTCCTAAATCTAAAGTCGGAAAACTTCTGAGACGGGAAATCAGAGACGAAGAACATCGAAAGATATCCCAAGAGAAAACAAAGGGGTAGTGAAGTGCTGGAAATAAAAAACCTCATGGTATTTTATGAAAATGCCATTGCCATCAACAATATCAATATGAAGTGCCAGAGCGAAAAGGTGACTGGGGTTTTCGGTGCTAACAGCGCTGGCAAGTCCACGCTCATGTACACCATCTCTGGAATCATACTGGATGTAAAAAAGAAAGAAGAGATGAAAGGTGGCGAGAGGATCACGCTTCTTGGCAACCTCACGTTTGAGGGGACCGACATCACATTAATGAAACCCAGCGAAAGGGCAAAAAGGGGAATCATCCTCTGTCCTGAAAGACGCCGGATCTTCGCAGAAAGTAGCACCTTGGAAAATTTAAAAATTGGGGGTTATTTAGCCACAAAGGCACAGGCGAAAAAGACCCTGGATTATGTCTTCACAATCTTTCCGGCATTAAAAAATCTGAAAAGGAGAGAGGGAGGTTTCCTCAGTGGAGGGGAGCAGCAGATGTTAGCCATTGGAAGGGCATTGATGGCACAACCGAAATTGCTCCTTTTGGATGAACCTCTCCTTGGCCTTAGCCCGCTCATGGAAGCCATGCTCGCACGGGCCATCCGCGACATCAATCTGCAGACCCAGATCACCATTCTCATTTCAGAACAGTACGCCCGTCCCATTCTTCCCATAATCCATCATGGCTACATCCTCGAAAACGGTGGGGCCGTCCTCGAGGGAAGTTCTCAGGAGTTGATGGATAACCCGGATGTGAAGTCTGCCTATTTTGGATTATGAGATAAGACGAAAAGGAGAAAAGATGGAACTTTTTACCGCAATGAAAGAGAGGCGAAGCTGTCGAAATTTTTTAGCCGAACCGATAGACGAAACCATCATAGAAAAAGTGTTAGAGGCAGCCACCTGGGCACCCTCTCCACTGAACACACAGCCCTGGGAATTTATCGTCATCACCAATCCCGAAGTGAAAGGAAAGATCTTCGTTGAAGCCGAACGATCCCGCCAGTGGGCCCTTGAAACCACTGGTTGGAAATGGTTGGGAACCTATTCGCTCGATTTCTTGAAATCTGTTCCTATCATCATTGCAGTGATCGGAGATCCCAAAAAGTCCGGTGTGGATCTGTTTATGGAAGAGGGTCCAATGGGATATCAGGCCGCCTGCGCCGCTGCCATCCAGAACATGCATCTCGCTGCCCATGCTCTCAGATTGAGCACCCTATGGTTCACACTCTTTAATAAGAAAGTCTTGCGAGAAATCCTTTCCATCCCCCCTGAAAAAGTTCCTCTGGCGCTGATCTGCCTCGGAAAACCAGAGCGTCTTCCAAATCCCACCCCCAGAAAGAATATAAAGGAAAAAACTACCTATATCCGTTGATCTCTGGTTTTCAACCCAAAAATTACTTGAATTATTTTTTACTCTTTGAAAAGAGGTCTGGTCAAGAAGCCAAAATAACCAAATCCCCCTCAATCCCCCTTTTACAAAGATGGAAGTATTTCTCCTCCCTTTGGCAAAAGGAGGTCGGGAGGAATTTTATAAAGCTTTTTGAAACCTCTGCGGATTCCATTCAGCCATCACAGGTTCAAAAATACTTCCCCCAATAATTCAAACCTAAATTGAGCGATTTCTTTCACCCTTCTCAAGGGGGG
>CAKZKY010000312.1 GCA_937124575.1 uncultured Pseudomonadota bacterium
GCCATGCAGCTTCAGACATTACTGAAGTAACTTAATTTCTCCAGTCCTTAGGTAAGGCGCTAGACAGTGAGTATCTCCTATTAACATCTGGCTGATTTACCCCATTAAAAAGCCCTGCAGACTTGCTGCGCAAGAAGATAAAATTCTTTTCGGAGCGAACGCAGGGTTTAAAACTCCGTGTGGGCTATACCTTTGGAAAGTGGAAGATTTTCTGACGAGGTTTACTCATTTTTTTTCTAAATATGGGAAAGATCGTCTTCTCTCTCCTCCTTTTTCTCTTTCCCTTTATAATGCCTTTCAAGGAAGTCCCTTGCTAATTCTCTTCCTCCCCAACCAAAGGCAAGGGCTAAAGCGAGGACAATGCCGCCGAACGTAATAGAAAAAGCCGCCACGATCACTTTCTCTGCAATGCCTAAATGATAGAGGGCCATCGTCAAGGAGAGAATAATGATGAACCAGCGGACAATACGGCTGAGAAGTTTTGCGGATTCCATCTGTGCATTGACGGCTGCGATCAACGTGGCCTGACTTAAAAAGATTGCAATCAAATAGCCGATCACCAGAATCAGAATCCCAGCGAAGAGATTGGGGAGATAATTAAAAAATTGGGCAATAAAGTTCTGGGTGGCGGCCACTTCAAGTGCGTTGATTCCCAGGATGAGCGTGATGAGGATAATGACCCAATAGAAGAACCGACTCAACAGATTGGCGGGAGAATAGGTTAGTCCCCCTTTTGAGAGAATGTCAGCGAAGCCCCATTGTTTGCTCACCCGATCAAATTGAATCGTCTTCAGGAAATGGAAAATGATTTTCTTAAAGATCCAGGCAATGATAAAACCGATGATGAGAATGGTAATCATCGCCAACACATTCGGGAAAAAAGTAATGACCTTTCCCAAAAATTTATTGAGAGAATCAATGATGGCAACCCTCCACACCTCTCCCATAACATTCACCCCCTATTCTATTTTCCCCCATCTTTCAATCAGGTAAGGTTTCACCCCTTCAAAGACCTGACAAAGAGATTCTATTCTTTCCTCAACCTCTTGGGCCGAACTTTCCCTATTTTCTTTGACAAAGGAAGCGACCTTCCCCAAATAAAGCGGGATCATAGATTTCAATATATGCTCACGATGAACAAGGCCCTGACGGTAGGCAATCGCAAAATCATAGATTAAACGGACCCACAAATCATTGGGGAAAGAGAATGCTTCGTCTGAGAGTTTTCCAATCGATTCGAGCCAGCGCGTTGTCTCACCAGGCAATATCTTTTTCCATATCTCTATTAGATCTCTGGCACCTAAGCGAAAGTTTCCGATCATTCGCTCCAGGTTTACGCTCACAGGCTCTAACCCCACCTCATAATGAAAACCAAACGTCGGGACGGATTGGGAGGCATGCATCTTTTTCCATAATGTTTCATATTCTCCCATCAAACGATAGACCGAAGAGACAACCTCAATGAACATGGGCCCCAGATCGGCCCCGGGATCTTTGGCGTTGTGAAGTTTGGCCCCGAGATAGGATTGACATACCCGATACCCCTCGGCAATGGCGAGTGTCGTCATCCAGATATCGATTCCAAAACGGGCTACGTCTGTTTCCCAGACTTCCTTGGTTAGGTAGAAATCCGCCAGTTTTCCGGAAAAACCGAAATCTCCTCCGATGGGTTGGCGAATCCTTTTCCCATATAAAGTTCGGGTTAATGGATAGACGATGCTGTTCGTAATCGTTCCGTCAAATTTATGCCGGGCATAGAGTGGTGCAACATAATCAAATCCCTCTTCGAAGACGGGCCTTACAAGAAGCTCAATCCATTCCGGCGTAATGGACCTCAAATCCGAATCCATTACAACGCATGCCTTTGCCTTCAAACTCTTCGCTGCCTCGAAAATTGTTCGAAAAGCGCTCCCTTTCCCAGGAATCCCATGATATGGAGTTACAATTTTGTGGATAGGATGGACAGGATGAGAGGTGAGAATCGTTTTATAGTCTTCAATTTGAACCCTTCTGACCTCCTCCTGAGTTCCATCTGTGGAACCACCATCCGAGTTGACTAAAACCGCCCTTGCCTTCGGAAAATATTTTGCAAGACCGGCCATCACGGCCCGAACCACATGGCCGATGGTCCGGCTATTGTTGTAGCTCGGAATTCCGACAAGAATATCGGCCTCTCTGATCTCCTCTAATTGTCCCTGAAATGACGTTTTCATCTCTCTTCTTAAAAACCTAAACCCAACAATCTTTTAATATTTCCTCGCCCCTCCCTCCCTGAAGCATGTCCATCACCTTAGCCCAATGCTCCCGGAATTGGAGATACTTCGACCAACTCCTATCTTTCCTCCGAAACAGGAGGCCGATATTATCCAAACACGACTTCGCCTTTTTCCGCTCCCCTTTCCGATAATAGTCAAGTGACAAGAGCAGGGAGGTGAGAAAGGCTTTCGGGTAGAGGGTCCACTTCAGGAAATATCCTGGATAGGGATCAAGATGAATGGCCAGTCCTCCTTTCGTCTTTTCGCGTTCGTAGAGGAAACGCTCGATGTCGCCTCTCAATTCCTCATAGAAATAGTCCCCTGTCCTTTTGGGATGGAGGTGTTTAATCTGGAGTTCCCTGTCGAATAAGAGGCAAAAGCCAAGCTGGCTGGCATTGATGAGATAATCCGTATCCTCCCCTCGCGGAATGTAGGGATCAAAAGGAACCTTCGAAAAGAGAGAGCGGTGGAGAATGAGATTACCACCCAGGAGCATGGGGGAAGACACGAGTCGGTCTTTTGAGGAAAGAATCTTCTTCCAAACTTGATTCATCCTTTTTGTCTTATCCCACAGGACTCTCCACCAGAACCATTGAGGGGGAAGGAGGATCCTCCCATCCGCATTGACATAAAATCCACCTTTCCCGCTAATCAGTTTCCCATTCCATCTTTGGTTTAAGTATTCACAGGCAACCTTCAAATAGGCAGGATCTTCCACGACCTCATCATTGTCGATAAAGATCGCCACATCGATGGCAAGGGCTTGGGCAAGGAGCAGGCCCGTGTTACGAATTTTTGAAAAGCCCTTCAGGTCAATCAGAGATGAGAATGCTCCGAACCCTTTTGGCTCGATTGCGCGCTTCAAACGTTTCAAATGGAGCG
>CAKZKY010000313.1 GCA_937124575.1 uncultured Pseudomonadota bacterium
AAAAGCCTTTTAGAGCGATGACCTTTGATTGATTAAATCAACCATCAGGACTGTTCAATCATCACCCGTTGGGTGAAAGCTTAAGGTCCATGATCCAGACGTTCAACGTATCGCATTCTAAAAGGGTTTGAGGCATTGCCGCCCCCCCTTAGGAGATAGGGTGAATCGCTCAATTTAGGTCAAATATATTAGGCCTGGTTGAAAATTAAGCTGGACTTTATTATGATTGATGCAACCTGTCAAGAAATTTTGCTCAATGGAGAAGAGCTCCTGTCATTATGGTGCAAATCAAAATCGTATAAACTGGGGGGAGTAGAGAATGGAGGTCATCGATTTTCATACTCACTATGTTAGAAAAGAATTGCTCAACCTTACTTGGCGCAATTATTTAGAATCCCTTAATCCAGAGTTCTATGACAGAATCGAAGAATTCGGTCATCGTCCAGAGCTCTTCACTGCTCACTTAAAATCTCAGGGGGTCAAATATGCAGTCGTCCTGGCTGAAGTTGCTCCAGCCAGCAGTGGTCATGTCCCGACGGAAGAGGTGATCGAATTTTGTCGGGGGCAGGAGATGCTCATTCCTTTTACCTCAATAAACCCAAATGTCCATGGGGAAATGGTGGAGAGGCTTGAAGATCAGGTTAAAAATGGAGGGATTAGAGGTATCAAGCTTCTTCCCTCTTATCAATTTTTCTATCCCAACGAGGCAAGGCTCTATCCACTCTATCAAAAGGCTCAGGAGCTTAGACTTCCAGTGCTCTATCATATCGGGACCTCCATCTTTAAAGGGACAAGGTTGAAATATTGTGATCCGATTTACCTCGATGATGTGGCGGTTGATTTCCCCGATCTCAAAATCGTGATGGCCCATAGCGGTCGGAGTTTCTGGTATGATAAATGTTTCTATCTCTCCCGCCTCCATAAAAATGTCTATATGGATATCACGGGGTTACCCCCTCAAAATCTACTCAACTACTTTCCGGAACTTGAGAAGAACGCTGAGAAGGTGGTATTTGGCTCCGATTGGCCCACCATGCCAGGCAGTATCGCAAAGAATATTGAAACGATAAAATCGCTGCCACTCAAAGATCGTACGATTGAAGCCATCCTCTATAAAAATGCCGAGAAGATACTCTTCGAATGATGAGAGGTAGCCCTGTCGCACGACTGAACTGGAGGAGATCATGGAATTCGTATCGAATGGTTACTGTTTTGCGTGTGGTGACAAGAACCCGCACGGATTAAAGATGAAGTTTCAGGTTGATCCGGAGAAACAGACCATCCATACCGAATTTACGGTTGAACCTATTTACCAGGGGTGGGATGGAGTTGTCCATGGTGGGATCATATCCACTCTTCTGGACGAGGCCATGGCCAATCTGGTTTATCAAATGGGATACAACGCAATTGCAGCCTCTCTGGAAGTCCGATTTAAGAAGCCAGCACCTATTCTTGAACCCCTTCTGATTCAGGGGGAGATCACGGAGGTTCACAAGAAATTGGTTAAAGCGAAGGCAAGTCTCCAGAGTAAGGATGGTACTTTATTGGCAACCGCTTCTTCCAGTTTTGTTAGGCAGGGCCCTAAAAATATTTAGCGGACTGAAGTATTTCCAGAAAGTTTAAACCCAAAATCTTCTGACGATCCTCCAGCGAAAGCTCTGATTCCTCCAACTCCTGAAAGTATCGCTTGGGACTGACGAGGGGAAAGTCCGATCCGAAAAGAATCCTCTCAATACCTACGATCTCTTTTGCAATTCGATAGATCTTTTTTGAGTAGAGAAAAGGAGAGGCAGCCGTATCGTAATAGACATTCTTCATTGCCTCTGCCACCTCGGGCATCAGCTCATAAAAAGGAAGCCCCCCTCCCCAATGAGCCAACAGGATGGGTAGCGATGGAAAGGTAAGAGCAACCTGGTAGAAGATCTCCAGAGGCGTCGTCCCTTTACCTGGATAAGAGTGGCCTAGATGTTCATTGGTGTGAAGAAGAAGGGGAATCTTCCTCTGCTCCATCTCTCTGAATATCGGCTTCATCGTCTCGATATCCTGAAGGGTCATCTCCCGATCGTATAATGCGATCTCGCCGACTCCTTTAGCTCCGTTCTCGATACCTTCTTTAAGTTCCTTCGCCGACCATTCTGGATCTGAAAAGTGGAGCAGAAGAAAGGGAACCAAACGATTTGGATAACGTAAGGCAGAATTGATCAGATATTGATTGTGAAGCGCGCAGAGTTCTGTTTCGCTCCAGGGAAAACCGCAGATGACAGATTGATCAATTCCAGTCTCATCCATTGAGGCGATCAATTCTTCCGCACCGATCATTTTGGCCTTTGGATTCTGATAAACCGAAGAGAAGACGCTCTCCTTTTGGCAGAAATGGTCCCTGTCTCTTCTGACTTCATCAGGGAAAATATGGGTGTGACAATCAATGATCATGGCCGGCCCTATTCCCAACACTTCAGGGCTTCCCTTTGCTAAAACCATAGTGTCCAAGGGGTTTTCCAAGGCTCCAGTACTCCCGCGCCCCAGGACAGTAGGCAAATGGAAGGGCTTTCTGGATATCAATTCTACCTTTTTCCTTTTCCATCTCCTCCTTCACATGAAGGGCAATGATCTCTCCAAGAAAAAGATCGTGGCTCCCAAGAGAGATGATCTGTTTCACTTCGCACTCCATTTGAACAGGGGATTCGTCAATCAATGGAGCCTTCACCTTCTCCGCTGAAATGGCTTTCCATCCTGTCAGAGCGAATTTATCCGTATCTTTTCCCGAAACCACACCGCAGGCATCCACCCCTCTGACCATCTTCTGCGTGGGAAGATTGACCACAAATTCTCCTGTCCCTTTGATACAGCCATAGGAATAACGTTCTGGCCTGATGGAGATGCCGATCATGGGCGGTTCGGAATTGACTACACCTACCCATGCCAGTGTGATGATATTCGGTTTTCGTTTTTCATCGATGCAGGTGACCAAAACAACGGGTGTGGGGAAGAGTAAGGTTGTTGGTGAAAGGCTCTTTCGCCCCATTTCTCTCCTCCTTCAGGAAAATCCGAATTCTACAGGAAAAGGCTCACATCCCCTTTTCCTTTCCGGATGACTATGGGAAATTCATTGGTGAGATCAATGATGCTGGAATGCTCAGAGACAATGACGCCACCATCAATCACCAGATCGAGTTGTTTGGCGAAACGTTCTTCAATTTCGGCGGGATCGTTATAAAGGCTTTCATCAGGCTTGTAAACGCTGGTGCTGATGATCGGATGCCCCAACTCCCGAACCAGGCTGAGACAGATTTTGTTATCTGGGATGCGAATGCCAACCGTATTCTGTTTGGTCATGGCGATCTTGGGAACGAGTTTGGTTGCCTTCAAAATGAACGTATAGGGTCCGGGCAGGAGCTTCTTCATCATCTTATAAGCGTAATTGGAGACATAGGCATAGCGGCTGATATCCTTCAAATCAGAACAGATAAAACTGAGTGGTTTCTTCCCCTCCATCTTTTTTAAGCGGTGAATTTTCCGAACAGCCTCTTGATTGAAAAGATCGCAGCCCACGCCGTAGATCGTGTCCGTGGGATATCCGATCACGCCTCCCTGTTGTAAAACCTCAACGACCTTCCGGATAAGTCTCAACTGTGGGTTTTTAGGATTAATCGCAAGAATCATCGTTTCAGCTCTCCTTCTCTAATTCGATAATACGTACCCCGCTGATGAACCGCTGGTTAAAATAGGGAGTTTCTAAACTATCCACTCTCACCTCTTTGCTCCGATAAGAAGCGTGGACAAACTCGTTTTTCCCGATATAGATTCCCACGTGGGCCCTGTTTGCCCAGCGCGTTTTGAAGAAGACGATATCCCCCTCTTCCAATTCTTCCCGTCCTACCTTTTTACCAACTTGCAACTGCTCTCGCGCCGTTCTGGGAAGCTGGATATTAAAGACTTCAAAGATCTTCTTCACAAAAGCAGAACAATCGATCCCCTTAAGTGTAGAGCCGCCCAAACGGTAAGGAACGCCCAAGAAGGTTTTAACCATTCTTACAAAGAGAGTTCTCTCCTCGGGGTCTCTCCATTTCCCAAGGGGTTCTGCAATTGTCGGGTTCTCTCCCTGGGTCAGATCCCCCTCTTTGATCTCCTCCGTATCTCCAATCTCCTCTGTCTCTTCATCCTTCTTCTCTTTCGGTTTCAGGAGCACGAGAGATTGTCCGATTTTGAGTCGGTCCGTCTGAAGCTGGTTCAACTTCTTAATCTCATCTACGGAAACTCCGGTCTTTTTCGAAATGGATGAGAGTGTGTCACCCTGCTTCACGACGTAGGTCTCTGTCTCGGGCTTTACCTTCTGGACATTCTTCCCAATGGGTCTCTTCTGAGGATTCGGAATCAGGAGAACCTGTTTGGGTTTGATATGATCTCCCTTTAAACCATTTGCCTCTTTTAATAACGCAATAGAGATGCCATACGATTTCGATATGGTGTAAAGGGAATCCCCTGGCTTAACCGTATAACGTTCTTCACAAATCCCAATGCGAGGACAGATCAACACGAACAGGACGACAAGCCATACCCTCCAAAAAACCCACCGCCCCATCATAAATCTCCTCCTTTCCTCATGCTGGTTTTCTTCCCTGCCGATAAGGTGCAAATTGAGGGAAAAGGATCAGATTGGATGAGCAAATTGCAATTATTTATAAAAGGATTGTCTTGATAAGTCAACCGTCAAAAGAATTCGAGGTGGATGCGGATGGAGACGGACGCTTCACCTTTGGTTTGGTAGGTGGAACTCAAATCATCTTTCAGTTCTCGGGGAGGAGTCGATTGAGGAGCTGAAGAGGGTAAACCGATCTTTGCCAATTCCTTTTCAAATTCCGCCAAGGAAGAAATAGGCAGAAAGGCGAGCAGGGTTCCTCTTTCTTCTTGAATCGCTTCACCACCCACCTGCTTCGCCAACTCCAGAATTTGGGCAATGGCTCTCTCGCGATCGGTAACTCTCAATCCCATTTCACGAACTTTACTCTTCCCAAGAGGCATTTGAACCGGACCGAAGCTTATGCTCTCCCTCTTCTTCTCTTCAAGACGAGGCGTTTCGGCTTTTGCTAACTCCTTTGGACGGGCCATGGTTACCTCCCCTTTGTGAGCTGGTCTCTGATCTTCTTCTTTTTTCATCTTCTGAACCGTGCTCTCTTGTGCACTCACCTTCTCTTCATGGGCAGAGGGTTTGTCTTTTGAAGCAGAGTCCTTTCGATAGAGCGCAAGGGGTGGTGAAACCATCTTTGAGCCTTCTTCATCCTTTAAAATTGGTGTATCCTTCTCTTTACCCGATTCTGTAATATCAGGTCTTTCACCAGTCTTCTTCTGAAGCATCTCAAAAGGCGCCATTTTGGTGAGATAAAGGGCTAAGAAGACGATCATGACCATGGCCGCAGCCTGAATGGGAATTTTAACAGAGCGTAAGATCCTGCTCCATCTCGGAGTTCCTTCTCTACTCCGTTCTTTCCGTATTTTCTGTATTTCTGAAAGAAACCCTTCCGGCACCTCCTCTTCTTCGACAGCATGAAGCCAGCCCATCATCTTGTTAAACTGTTCCCACTCCTTTTGGCATCCCTGGCAAAAAACCAGATGCTCTTTTATCCTTTCGTCTTCGGAAGGGGTCAAATCGCCTTCGAGAAGAGAGGAGAATCGGTCACACACCTCTTTGCATTCCATTAACTTTGCCCCATTTTTAAAATAGGTTCATCAGGTATTAATTGGTTAACCTCCCCTTATGTTAAGGGGAGGTGTGGAGGGGGTTACCTTCTTGTTGCAGGTATGCTGGGATACCCCCTCGATCTCCATCTGATATCGCCTCTGCTCTCTTTGGTGCTCCTATCCATGTTGGTTAATTCCTAAGGCATTTCACTGATTCCATACCCCCTTTCCATCCACCTTAATTTAAGGGTGGAATTAAAAGGAGGGCGCAATTTTGAGGGTAAAGCCTAAGGTTTTAAATCATTATTCTTAACCCATTAGCCTCACACCAAACGGGCTTCATCACCCTAACCCCTTCAATTTGACTCCCTTATCAATGGAGAGACCTCTCTAAAATCTCCTTTAGCTCCATTCTTGCCCGGTGAAGCTTCGACTTGATCGTTCCCACGGGAAGTGAAAATAACTCTCCAATCTCTTCATAGGAGTATCCCAGAAGGTCTCTTAAGACAATGAGTTCCCGCTGATCTTCCTTTAATTTCATCAGCCCCCTTTGAACAAACTCTCGGATCATCCTTTTTTCGAAGAGGGTTTCCGGATTATGAGAAGGGCTGTAAATCGCCCTTTCTGCCTCACCATTCTCAGTTTCGATAGGATGGTTTAAAGAATCGGTTTTAAAATATTGCCTTCGTTTCAAATATTTCCAACGATTTCGACAATGGTTTAGGGTGATCTGCGTCAACCAGGACTCAAACTTTAACACATCTTTAAGATCCTTAATGGATTCCAAAACGGAGATAAAGACCTCCTGAGATAGCTCTTTGGCATCTTCCCTATTCCCTAACATCCGAAAGGCAATATTGAATACCTTCTTCTGGTAAGTGAGGACGATCTCTGAAAAAGCATGATCATCTCCCCTCTTACAGCCATCAATCACCTCTCTTTGAATCTTCAGAGAACGCTCCATGAAAAACCGTATATCCCCTTTAATATAGACAATAAAAAAGGAATAAAGTTCCAAAAAATTTGTTTATTCTTTCGTAAATTTCTCTCGGTTGAAGAACTTCAGCAGTTTAATCAACTTCTGATCCCTCTCTTTCAAAACATCTGCAATGTTTCTCAATCGGTAGTCGTAGAAGCCCTTTCCGGATTTCACTCCCAGATATCCCTTCTTCACTAACTGGCTCAAAACCTTTGGCCTTCTCTCCTTTGAGACCAAATGGATGGAAGGATTTCTCTCAAAAGTGAGGGCGAGGTCCAATCCTGTATAATCGTATCGCTGGACAACACCGACGACAGGGATTCTCAGCCCGAGGCTACTCTTTACCGCTCGGTCGATCTCTTCTGCTGTAGCATATCGATGGTCCAGAAGGTAGAAGATTTCCCTGGCCATGGCTCTCTGGAGACGATTGACAATATATCCTGGGATGAACTTCTCCAGAACAACTGGGCTTTTTCCCAATTTCAGGAGGAGCTTTTTCACCGTGTTGATGGTCTCAGCAGATGTCTGAGGCCCTTTGACCAGGTCAACCAGAGGGATGAGATGGGGTGGGGCATACCAATGGCAGATGAGCATCTTATCGGGGCGGATTCGTTTCGTCAATTGGAAGATATTGAGATAGGAAGTGTTACTCGTGAAGATCGTCCGGGGAGGGCAGAGACGATTTAGCGTCTGAAAAAGCTCTCTTTTGGCTTTCGAATCTTCTGATATGGCCTCAATGATCAGGTCTGCCTTCTTGGCTATCTCCAGAGAGGTAGTGGGATGGATTCGCTCCAAAATCTTTGGGATCGATCTGGAACGAACCATCTTCGCATCTTTCAGAGTTTGGAGGTTAGATCGGATCAAGCTGAGCGCTTTCGAGAGGATACCTTCATTCACATCCACCAGATCTACTTCGTAACCGCGCTGTGCAAAGACAAGGGCAATGGAGTGGCCCATAGTCCCTGCACCCACAACCAACACTCTCTTAATTCGCCTCATCGTGGCTCACCAGAAAGAGAAAAGATCTTCAGATACTTTCTTGACTTTTCGTAGGCCTCTGTTAACTGATCGGCTGATCTTTTCCGTTCATCCTCCGTGAGTGTTCTCACCACCTTTGCAGGAATGCCGAGGACCAGTGAATCATCAGCGATCTTCATTCCCGGAGGCACAACACTTCCGCTTCCGATGATCGAGTTTCTCCCTACTTCTGCTCCGTCCAGCACAATCGCTCCAATACCAATAATCGCCCCTTGCCTGACCACACATCCATGGAGCATGGCGCCATGGCTGACGAGAACCCTCTCTTCAATGACCACAGGATGATTCTCTGGAGATTCGATGAGCACCTTGTCCAGGATGACGGAACGCTCTCCCACGACAATTCGATTGCTATCTGCCCTCAGAAGGGCAAAAGGGAAAATACTCACATGGGGTCCAAGCACGACATCGCCGATCAGCCTTGCCGAAGGATCGATGAATACGGTTTCATCAAATTGCGGTGATTTGCCTTCAAAGGGGGTGATGTGAGAGAGGGAACTTAAATTCGATGACATTATTCAACCTCGCTTATCGCTCAAAAGAATCGACTACTGGTTTCTAAAATTCGGTTTTCTTTTCTCAAGGAAGGCGTTCACCCCTTCCTTGAAATCTTCTGTTTTGTATACATCGCCATAAAGTTCAGAATCTTTTTCCAAAGCCTCGAGAAAGGGGAGTTTACTAATTTGAAACATTGCTTGTTTGGCAATATGTATGGAAGCAGGACCTTTTGCAATCTCCCTTGCCAAAGCCATCGTCTCTTCCATCAACCTCTCATGTGGAACGATCCGGTTGACCAGACCAACCCTTTCCGCCTCTTCGGCATTGAGGATCTTACCCGTATAGATCATCTCCTTGGCCCGACCAGGCCCGATGAGTCGCATCAGGCGGACATTCCCTCCATAGCCGGGCATGATCCCGACCCGAACCTCAGTCTGACCAATCTTTGCCTTTTCACTGGCAATCCGAAGGTCACAGGCCATAGCAATCTCACAGCCTCCTCCAAGAGCCCAACCATTGATGGCCGCAATCATCACCTCATCCATGGATTCCATAAAGAGAAGGATCTGATTCGCTTTCTTCGATGCCTCCACAGCCATTTCAGGTGTCCGGACTTTCAGCATATGGAGATCTGCTCCTGCAATAAAGGCTTCATCTCCAGTGCCGGTAATGACCCCCACTCTCAATTCGGAGTCCTGGTGGAGTTGTTTTAACGCCTCTTCGAACTCCATCCAGGTCTCCCAGTTGAAGACATTCCTTACCTCGGGTCGGTTGATCCGGATGATCCCAACAGACCCATCCTTCTCAAAAATTAGATTCTTGAATGACATCTTGCATCTCCGTATAGGCCATTGTGATTTTGGTTAGAATGAGGTGATTGTGATTTGGAAGTTGGGGTTTCCGATTAACCTTTCTCCTTTTCGAAAATGGCAGCAATACCTAATCCTCCCCCACCGCAGATGGTTTCCAAACCGAAACGAACGTCACGCCGTTTCATCTCATGAAGGAGTGTGACCATCACCCTCGTCCCGGTACAGGCAATGGGGTGTCCAAGTGAGATACCGGATCCATTCACATTGATCCTGAAATAGTCCTTTTCTGATAGGTTGAGCATCTTCAGGTCTGCTAAAACCTGGGCAGCAAAAGCCTCCTGAATCTCGATCAGATCGAACTGGTCAAGGTTTAACCCTGATTTTTCAAGAACTTTGTTTACGCTCATCGGGACCGCCTGGTAGGTGTATCGTGGATCTACTCCTACAACAGCAAACGCTTTAATTGAAGCCAAAGGTCTCAACCCCAATGACTCTGCCTTCTCCTCGCTCATAACCAGACAGGCCGCAGCCCCGTCATTCTCTGAGGATGAGTTTCCAGCGGTGCAAACCCCTCCTAAAACAGGAACCAGTTTGGACAACTGTTCAAGCGTCGTATCCGGCCTCGGGGTCTCATCCAGCTCCAACCAGGCCACCTTGCCCTTCCCCTGTGAAACCTCCACAGGAACAATCTCCTCCCTAAACTTGCCAGCCTCCATAGCAGCACACGCCTTCCGGTGACTCTCTAAGGCCCATTGATCGCACTCCTGCCTTGAAATTCCTTCTTCTCTGGCTGCGGTCTCTGCCCAGGACATCATCGACGGTAAAATTCCATATCTCTCTTCAGGCTGGGACATTACCCTCGCCCGTTGAATTCTGTCGTAAAGAGGAATTCCCCACATCGAAAGATCGCCATGCCCCTTTGGCATACCCTTTCTGCCCCCGATGCCTCCTTTGATCTCTCCAGGAAGATAAAACTCCGCACTGCTCATACTTTCCACACCACCCGCCACAACGATCTCTGCATGGCCAGACTGGATGGTCAGTGCTGCCTGGCAAACGACGTCCAAGCCCGTGCAACATCGCCGGTCCAGAGTGACGCCTGGGATTGACTCCGGCCATCCTGCCTTCAGGAGCGACATCCTTGCAAGGTTCACATATTCCCCGCTTTGATAGGATTGGCCTAAGATGACCTCATCGACCTGCTCCGGATCTAACCCTGCCCTTTGGATGGCCTCTTTTAAAACCAGCGCTCCCAGATCATAGGCAGGAACATCTTTCAACATTCCCATGTATCTGCCAATCGGTGTCCGTACTGCACTGATAATCACTGCCTTTTTCAAAATGTATTCTCCTTTCAAGAAGTCTTAGGCCAATGAGGAGGTTATTTAATCCTTTTCCGTCCTTTAACCCTCTCATAACCCCATTCATCAAACTTTATCCTGAACGGTGCCAGTACTTTTGGAGCAGGACAACAACGATCAGAAGACCGACGCCGATCAGATCGGTCCATAGCCCGGGTTTGATCAGGAAGATGGCTCCGGCAACGAGGATTGCCCTTTCCAGAAGGCGTGCCTCTTTTAAAAACCACCCCATCAATCCCGCCGAGAGTAGAATAACGCCTATTGATGCGGAAATGACGGTAATGATAATACTCCCAGGAGAGCCGATGAGCAGAAGGGAAGGACCATAGACAAACATAAAAGGCACAATAAATCCTGTTGCACCGGCCTTCATCGCAGCCAGACCAGTCTTCCAGATGTTCGATCCGCTGATCCCGGCAGCCGCATAGACCGCCATGGCTACCGGTGGGGTGATGGCAGAGATGATGGCAAAATAGAAGACAAAGAGATGGGCCGCAATCACCGGCACCCCCAATTTGATCAAAGCAGGAATGAGCAGGGCAGCCTGAACAATATAGGCCGCAGTGGTGGGAAGCCCCATGCCCAGAATGATTCCTGCGATCATTGTAAAAATAAGGGCGGGGGCAAGAGAGTCGCCGGCAATGAACAGGATAAAACTGGTGAACTTTAGACCCAGTCCCGTCAGGTTAATGATCCCCACCACAATCCCAGCACACGCACAGGCCGCAGCCACGGGAAGCATATTCTTCGCACCGAACTCGAGTGCTCCCAAAATCTTCATCAGTCCCATCCGGGTATCCGCACGGACAAAGGCAATCAAGACCACGGCGAGCGTCGCATAGATACAGGCATACATGGGCGTATAACCTGCTAACATAAAATAGATGATCACGACCAGCGGAATAAAGAGGTGGCCCTTTGTCATGATGACCGATTTCATTCGGGGCCGTTCCTCCTTTGGAACGCCAGACAACCCTGTTCTCGATGCCTCAAAATGGATGGCCATAAAAAGGGCCAGATAGTAAAGAAGGGCCGGAATCAAGGCGTGCTTGCAGATATTGATGTATGAAATGCCGGTATACTCCGCAATAACAAATGCCGCCGCACCCATAACCGGAGGCATGATCTGGCCTCCGGTAGAGGCAGTGGCTTCGACCGCCGCCGCAAAATCGTGTTTGAAACCTGTTCGCTTCATTAATGGAATGGTCAACCATCCATCCACCATCACATTAGCCACTGCACTTCCTGAGATCGTTCCAAAAAGGCTTGAAGAAACACAGGAGATCTTGCCTGGCCCCCCCTTTGCCCCGCCGACTAAGGAAGTGGCAAACTCCATAAAAAACTGCCCTGTACCGGACTGCTCCAAAAAGGCTCCGAAAATAACAAAGAGAATGACATAGGTCGCAGAAACACCCAGCGGGATGCCGAAAATCCCCTCGGTGGTTAAATAGAGCTGATCAATAATCGTATCCACACTAAACCCGGTATGTCTCATCAGACCCGGGAGATGATTGCCGAAAAGAGCATAGAGCAAAAAGCCAATGGCCGTCAAAGGCAGGGCCAGGCCAATCATCCTTCTTGATGCCTCCAGAAGAATCAGTGTAAGAATGACCCCCATCCAGAAATCCCATCGGCTTACAGGATGGACATAAGGGTAGCGGGTGACAATATATTCATATTGAAGAAAGATGTAACCAACCGAGATGAGGGTGAGAAGAAGCAGAAGAACATCGAGACCGTTTTTCCCCCATGTCCGTTTTTGCCCGCTGGTAAAGCCCACCAAAAAGACCAGAACAAGCGTGAAGGAGAGATGGATGGAACGGTGCATCATCGCCTCCGGTGCGCCGAAGGCTCCGGCATAGAGATGATATCCCGACATCAAGATAGCGATGATCGACACAACCTTCTTCAACATGGGACCATGCCTCCAGAGAGATGAGAAGCATACAGAAAAGGCGGGAACAGGAGGATTCCCGCCTTTTGGTTCAAATAGGGATCTTTCTATTAACGGATAAGGAAAACGTCTTATTTGATGACGCCCTTTTCCTTATAATATTTCAGTGCGCCGGGATGAAAAGGAACGCCGATGTCAAGGGCAAGGTCTTTAACCGTCACTCCTTTCATATCTTTCACCACATCTGCCAACCGTTCGACATTTTCAGAAATCACTTTCGTAATCTGATAAACCAGCGGTTCCGGCAGTTTTGCACTGACAACCAAATGGGTAAAATAACCGACGGTGATCGTATCATAAGTCACTCCCGGATACGTTCCGGCAGGGATGACCCGCCTCAGGTAACCCACATTCAACTTCTGGAGCTCTTTAATCTTATCTTCCGGTAGCGAAAGCAGTCTGATCTTCTTTGTCGTTGCCAAGTCCAATATGGAAGAAGCGGGAATGGTTGTTCCCAGGAGATAGCCCTGGGCATGACCGTCTTTCATGAGGGAAACAGCATCCGAGTAACTCACATGATTCACCTTGCTCATATCCTTGTAGGAAAGACCATAGAGCTGGAGGACCTGTTGAGCCAGTAGTTCACCCGTATGTCCTTTGGGCCCTGGACAGATGCCCTTCCCCTTTAAGTCCGCTGGTGATTTGATCCCGGAATCCTCTAAAACTACCATCTGAAAATACTGAGGGTAAAGGTTTGCCAACTGCATCACATTCTTAGTGGGAGCCTTAAAAGGCTCTCTTCCATTCACGCCATCCACACTGGAACTCGAATTCCCGAAACCGATGTGGGCCTT
>CAKZKY010000314.1 GCA_937124575.1 uncultured Pseudomonadota bacterium
GGACGCTTTCGAATACGCCATAAAGAAAATTGAGAAATTGAAAGTCTAATCCATAGTTTTCACGCAGGTTTCAGGATATAAATTATGGAGAGGGCTGTCTATAGTTGTTTTTTGTTGCCCCTGCCCATACTGAATTTTTGATCAGTCGAAAGCATATGTTATGGAAATTACGCCGTCTTTATCTCATTGTTCTTGCTGACCGCTGTTGGAGGAACTTGTTAAGCCAACGGGCAAAACGATTGCTTCATTGTGCCATTTATTTAAAATAATTTTTATAAAATTTGCAAATATTCGAATTCAGAAATCCCCTATCTCTGCTAGGTCAAGTCCTATTTTTCTTGTAAAGGGATAAAGTATACTTTTCTGTGACACCGGAGACTGAAAAGAGAGACCAATATTCCGAACGATTCAATGGAGTACTTGAACAATAGGATGCAACTTTTAAAATTATTTCGAGAAATGTCTTATCCATCAGTTTTGCTGTTAGCCGCAGCAGTCGGTGTGGGACTGTCGGTAAGTTCCCATGAAGTACGGAGTATAGCCGGACAGCTCATTCCCCCTTTTTTAATGCTTGTTTTGTTTTCCATTTTTATCCGCATCTCTTTAACGCGATTGCGAGAAGCTATTCAAGACAGGCAATACCTTTTGACGGCGGTGAGTCTTAACTTTGTAAGCACACCTTTTGTTGCCTTTCTTCTTGGATGGCTCTTCTTGCGAGATTATCCAGCGTTATGGATAGGCCTTATGCTAGCCTTAATTACTCCCTGCACCGACTGGTACTTGATCTTCACCGATTTGGCCGGAGGCGATCTCCATCGGAATTTGGCGTTGTTACCCTGGAATTTGATTCTCCAATTGGTCTTGCTTCCAGTCTACCTCATGCTCTTGACCCAAAAGCTGGTTCCGGTGGAGTTGAGCACATTGACAAAGGCATTCACTCTCTACGTGGTCATTCCGATGATTGGGGCTCAATTACTGTGTTTGTACTTTCCGAAGGTGGCCGTGTCCAAGGGAATTTCCTTGCTGGGGTTTGCCGCACTAGGTCTAACAGTGATGGCAATGTTCGCAAGCCATGGGGAGATCATTCTAAAGAACCCGACCCTCTTTTTGAGGGTGGCGCCGCCGATGCTGAGCTTTTATATAGTTTCCATTTCCCTCTCCCGGATCGTTTCTCGCCTGCTACATTTTCCACGGGAGAGGTTTATCGCCTTGGCCTGTACCACCACCGCACGTAACTCGCCGCTTGCATTGCCGCTGGCAGTAGTTTTATTTCCTGATCATCCTATCATTGCCCTGAGCCAGTTAATAGAGCCGGTATTGGAGATCCCAACGCTTATTCTTTTCTCATCCTTCGTGAAGGTGCGTGCACAGAAAAAAAAGATTCGGTAAGCATTTGCTGAAAGAGCGAAAAAATCCCGGTGATTTAATGCTCTTTCGGGAGTTCGCAGAGCTCGATCAACACCCCGCTAGAGGATTTGGGATGAATGAAAGCGACTTTTGTGTTGTGGGCGCCGGACCGGGGTTTCTGGTCGATCAGGGTGGCTCCCTTCTCAAGGTAGGCTTTCACTTCTGATTCCACATCCTCTACTTCAAAACAGATATGATGGATTCCCTGTCCTTTGGTCTCCAGGAATTTAACCAGCGGAGAGTCCGGCTCAGCAGGTTGGACAAGTTCGATGTTTGATTCCCCAATCTTAAAGAAGCCCACTTTCGTTTTCTGAGCGGTCACCACCTCTACTCCGGATAGGGTTAAGCCCATCACCTCCTGATAGAATTTGGCAGACTCTTCGAGATTGTTTACAGCAATGGCAATATGGTTGATTTTCTTGAGCATATTGTTCTCCTTTAAATCCGAATCCCTCGCCTGTCGACAGGCCGATATCGAAGTGAGTACATGTCATGCTGAACTTGGTTCAGCATCTCTTCTTAATTTTCCAGGTATTGCCTTTCAGAAATCCTTGGCTAAATTCTTCCATTTTGGATTGAACTGATTGATGAGATTGACCTTCCAATCCCTATACCTATTCTTTAGTTGTTTCTCTCGGTTTATAGCACTTTCAATATCGTTTGTTGCCTCGTAGTAAACAAGTTTTCGCAGCTTATATTTCTCTGTAAAACCTTTCACCAACTTATTTTTATGTTCAAATACTCTCCGGATTAGGTCGTTAGTGGCTCCTATGTAGAGGACATTGTTTGATTTGTTCGTGAGGATATATACATAGTACTGTCTATCCTCTGTCATAACAGCCTGATTTAAAATCATCAGATTCCGAAACAAGTTCGGAATGACGCATGACGAGACTCAATTCAAATTTACTCCACTCTAACAGCCTCTTTTATATAGTTGATGATGTCTTCGGTAGAGGCGCCCGGTTGAAAGATTTCTCGGATTCCAGCCTCTTTTAATTTGGGGATGTCATCAACCGGTATGATGCCTCCTCCAAAAACCAGAATGTCATCGGCTCCCTTTTCCTTAAGAATCTGGACCACTTTTGGGAAAAGACTCATGTGGGCTCCGGAGAGGCTGGAGAGTCCTACAATGTCCACAGCCTC
>CAKZKY010000315.1 GCA_937124575.1 uncultured Pseudomonadota bacterium
CCACCGCAAACTAAAAAAAACGGGAGATAAGAGAATTGGCAAACTGGTTCTAAGTCGACATGGGTATAAGGTATCTTTTGGAAAATGGGCTGAGTCACAATGGGGCCAATCGGAATTTGCCCTAATGTATATCCATCAGGTTCAGCAGTGGCAACCGCATGAGTACCCACTGTCGCTTGACCTCCAGGCATGTTTTGGACAACAACAGGTTGTTTAAGAATCGGTTTGAGTTGATCAGCCAGGGCATGAGCTATAAAAGTAGTTGCCCCTCCAGTTTCCCAAGGGACAATCAATTTGATGGGTTTGGTTGGATAGTCAGCCCCAAAGGCGACGAACGAATTTCCTGATATGATGAAACATAACATAAAACCGATCAATAAAATCTTTTTCATAACCCCTCCTTTCTTCTTTCATTTGATGACAGGTTTTTTCTCCTTTTACCTCCCAATGGTTAAAACCTTAATAATTTCCCTTTATTCGAAGTCATCGATATGGAAATGAATGTCCGTGAGAAAGCCTCTTTGGGTAAGAAATTCTTCCCAAGTCATCACTATCGTGTATCCGTCATTTCTCCATTTCTTGACCTCCATCACCCCTACAACCTCCCAGATTTGGTTATATTAAGAAGGGATTGGCCGAGATATTTCTGAAAGACTTCATTCAGGGCACGAACAAGCGTCTCACCTGCACCTTCCGGCCCTGTGGATCTGATGAGGGCCAAAGGTTTTTCAATATATATTTTTCAGCAGTACTATCTATCTCTTGGGCCACCAGAGAGAGAATGTATCCTCGTTTTATCCATCATCATTCCTTTCTTTTACGATTCACTTGGGGTATTAAATATTGAATTGCATATCAATAGACAACCCATTTGATCTCTTTCTCTTTCAGCTCTCGTCCCAAATGGACTGAGAATTTGAAGTATTCTGCGCGGGCATAAGTCATTTGAAAAAGGATGGGATGGCCTGTCTCATTATAAAAATTTCTTTCCATATAGAATAACGGAGAGCCCATCTCCACTTGAAGGAGAGAAGCGATCCGCTGATCGGCGATTGAAGACTCGATGGTCTGTGTTGCCTCTTTCAAGACAAATCCTTTTTTTTGGGTCATGATAAGGTAAAGAGATTTTATGGATTTCTTATTTTTGGATAGGTTTCCAATCAATGATTGAGGGACATATTCCTCTACCACCATGCAGGGTATTCCTTTCCAATATCTCACTTTTTCTATAAAAAGAATCGGATCTGTTTCCCCTAAGTTTAGATTGCGGATAGGCTTATCAAATCCTTGAATGACCTCTGAGCGGAGAACCACTGTCTCCGTCTCTTTACCAATTGAGAGAAGTTCATCCATTTTCCCTGAAAGTTCTAATATGATCTTTTCATCGAGATTCTTCTTAATTATGGTCCCTATTCCCGGTTTCCGATCTAGAAGCCCTTCCCCTACCAGGGAGGATAAGGCTTGTCGGACCGTTAATGGGCTCACACCGAATTGATTTGAAAGCTCGTTCTCAGGTGGGAGGCGATCCCCTTCTTTCAATTCCCCTGTACGGATTTTCGATTTAATAATGGTTTCAATTTGAATGTAGAGGGGTACCTTCTTCCGCAATGGCATGCTCACTATATTACTATATTTATATATAGAAATAAATAAATGTCAAGAAAAAAACACGGGTCTGACGTTTAATGAAATTTTTATTATCCTCTCTCAGCCTCGTCCTCCTTTTGGCCCAGATTCCCTTCTTTCCCCAGGAGCCAGAAAAATCTAAGGGGGAAGAGTCACCGGTCAAAGGATGGAAGTTGGCGGCCTACTTCGGTGTTCCGCCGACTCAATATTCAAAAGCTGGCAAAGGGATCATCAAGGCAGAGAGTGTCTGGAGTCGTTCTTCTCTCTTTAAAACCGTTGAGGAGAAAGAGAAAAACCTTCCTCTACTTACGTGGGGATGGAAGGTGTCCAATGTAGTCCGATCAGCCATTGAGACCAGGAAGGACCGGTTCGATGCCGCAGCCCGGGTGATAGTCATCTTTTGGAAAGAAAGGACCTATGGAATCTTCGGGCGGGGAGAACCTGTTGAATTAAAAATCGAATACATCTGGGCCACGCGTCTTCCGGAGGGACATATCTTTGACCATCCAACTCAAAAGAACTGCAAGGTCTTTGTCCTCGAATCCGGAAATGGGAAGGCCAGTCAGTGGGTTTACTATAAGCGAAACATCCACAGAGATTACAAGAAAGCCTTTGGGAAAGAGCCTGAGGGTGTGTTAGTCGTTGGATCCAAACCGACACCGATCACAGCAACGAAATGATCACCACATATTACTCGGACCCCTTCCTCAAAAAAA
>CAKZKY010000316.1 GCA_937124575.1 uncultured Pseudomonadota bacterium
ATCGGCAGTCTTGAAGCCCGCCTCAGGGAGAGGGAATTGCATCTCTCAACCCTTGAGGAGACGATCAGATCCCATGAGGGTAAACTCAGAGAGAGAGAGACTCAGATCGGCAGTCTTGAAGCCCGCCTCAGGGAGAGGGAATTGCATCTCTCAACCCTTGAGGAGACGATCAGATCCCATGAAGGTGAACTCAGAGAGAGAGAGACTCAGATCGGCAGTCTTGAAGCCCGCCTCAGGGAGAGGGAGGCCACATTAGACCATATTTACAATTCTCATGGATGGAAGGCCTTATTAACCTATTACAGGGCAAGGGATAGGGTGTTGCCTGTCGAAACTAAAAGAAGAAAGCTAATGAAAAAAGTTTTTTCCATTCTAACAAAGAAATAGAGTTTTCGATTTCCCCTAAGGAATTAGGGCGATTGGAAAGGTGATTTTCGTGGATTTTTCAATCATTCTTATCAATTTTAATTCTTCGGCTTATATCGAACCATGTCTTGAAAGATTAAGGAATCAAACCTTTTCCGGTTCCAGGGAGATGGTTGTGGTGAACAATCTTTCAACAGATGGCTCGATGGAAATCCTGAGAAAACAATCTGACCTAAAGCTTCTTCAGCCGGGTAAAAACCTTGGTTTCTCGGGAGGGAATAATCTGGGGATAAGCAAAAGCAGAGGGAAATATGTTCTTTGCCTTAACTTCGATTGTTTGCTGAATGCCGATTTTCTGCAGAAAGTTTATGATGCTTTTGAGGCGATGCCCGAGGTAGGAATGATTTCGGGCAAATTATATAAGCTTATTGATATGAAGCCATCCATGTATCTGGATTCTACTGGAATCGATTTCTCAACCCTGATTCCAGCGGACCGAGGCGAATGGCAGTATGATAGGGGTCAATATGACACGGAAAAGAATATTTTCGGCCCCTCCGGAGCTGCCGGATGTTACAGGCGTAAGGCATTGGAGGAGGTGGTTTTTCAAGAGTCACAGTATTTCGATGAACAGATGTTCATCTATTGTGAAGATATCGATTTGGCATGGCGATTAAACCTGGCGGGTTGGAAAGGGTTTTTTCTTCCAGATGCCATTGCTTATCATGAACGTGGCGCCACTCGTAAGAACAGTATTTGGAAAAAGGCAGGATATTATGCGATCGGTTTTAGAAATAGGTATTTTACTATTTTAAAAAACCTGCGTCGCGAAGATGTCAGGGGCCGTTTTAAAAAGCTCTGCCAAAATGAATGGCGCTTTCTTTCGGCATGGTGCGGCACAAACCCTGCCCGATGGGCCATTGCTTTATATATTATGCTTGGTTTGGCAGGCCTCGTCTTTAGACCTTCTTTTGTTGGTAAAAGGAAACTCATTCATCGTAAGATAAATGGAAATCATCTCGATCTACGCTTGGATAGAGATCCATGGCAGGAATCCTATGAGAGGAAAAAGGAAAAGCCGATCACGGTAGATCAACCTTTCGAATCGGATATTCGAATCCAAATGACAAAGAGTGGTTGGTTCGTGTCTTCTCACGGGTTTATAAATGAATCGTGGGGGAATGGCGCTTTTTTTCAGGGTAGATTCCGAGTGGCTCGCGTCTTTATTGAAATATGTATTCCTGAAGAGTATCGGGATGATTTTAAGAAGTTCAATCTTTGTATTGAACTTGAATCGAGATCTGATATAGGGGCCGAAATTGAAGTGGTCTCTTTGGAGGGGCAATCCGGAAGGACGGACTGGCAGATATTGCCTAATGGCAGGCGGACATTAAGTTTTGATCTGTCCGCGATGGATCTTGCGCCAGGTTCTGAAAATCTTAAAGTTTGGCAAAAACCATGGCAGAGGTTACGAATCCATTTTTCATGTGGTCCGGGTTGCGAAATTACGGTTCATGATCTTTTTATTCGGGGCCGATTCAATGCGTTTTCAAACGAAAAGCTTAATTTTTACGAAGTACGCGACCTCCCATTAGGTATGAAAAGTAAGCCAATTTTGGTTTACGCAGAATTGTGCACCTATTGCAATATGAGTTGCCGCATGTGTGGGAAGACCATTCTTGGCGAAAAAGAGTCTGACAAGGGGATAATGAAAAAGGAGACCTTTGAGCGTCTTGCGGAGATATTTCATCCAGACAGTCGTCTTGCGATGTATGGACGGGGTGAAACCCTGATGCATCCTGATTTTTTGTATATGTTAAAATTGGCTTCAGAGAGAGGAATGAAGGTGAGTTTTAACACGAACGGCAAATGTTTGACGAAAGAAATTGCGCAGGGTATGGTCGAGTATGGACAGGATTCAATTACGATATCCTGCAGCGCAGGGACCCCTGAAACTTACGAATCCATCCACCGCGGGGGCAAATGGGATCAGCTCTGGGAGAACATAGCCGGCCTCCAAAGACTGAAAGAACAATCGGGTTCGGGCCGACCGTCAATTTACATTGAGTTTGTTTCGCAATTGAGCAATATCCATGAGTTGCCTCATCTTGTGAAACGGTCAATAGCGTACCGACTCACGGGTATTTTGGTAGCCGACTTAGTGGCTCATTCTGACGAGATGGAGAAGGAGCGAATGAATATTCCCGAAAATCTTCCGGTTGCAGAGAAATATTACGAGCAGGCGTTGGAAGTGGTGGATCAGCTGCGGGCCGAACACCGATATTTCGAATTAAGGTTGCCTTCTTCCTATAACCCCTTGACCAAAAAGTCCAGTTCCCGTGAAACCGAGGTGCAACTTCAGAGCTTGGGGAAAGGACCTGGACAAAATGTCGATCGCTTTGCCAGCAAGTACATGTGCCTTGAGCCCTGGCAGACTTTTTATGTGAGATTCGATGGAACCATTCGACCATGCTGTATTACCAATCGCAGTTTAGGAAATTTAGATAAGCAGGGGGCCTTGGAGATTTGGAATGGAGAGGAATTCCAAAAATTTCGATCGAAGATGCGTTCAGCGGACAAACCGTTCGAATGTCTGCGATGCCATCTTTTTCCGGGCCCTCAAAGATATGACCCCTCTCTTACCAATCCTGAAGAATATGAGCCTTTATGACCTATCGAGATGGCTTAGATGAAAGTGACTCTCATATATCCAGGCATCACGGAGTGTGGCTTCGATTCACTGAAAGGCAATGAAGGATCATGGATGAATCATGGCCTGGCCATTCTTTCTGCTGCACTTAAGAATAGAGGTCATGAGGTCAATCTCATTGACCTCAGGCGGTTAAAGGGATGGGAACATTATCGCCAAAAAGTGAGCGACGATCTTGGCGATATTGCAGGCATTACGATGATGAGCGTTGACTATGATGCCAGCATCCGGTGCGCAGAGATCATTAAGGAGATTAAGCCGACCACAAAGGTATTTGTAGGTGGTCCGCATCCGTCCATTTGTCCAGAGGAGCTGAGGGCTTTGAAATGTATTGATTGTATCGTCCGGGGTGAGGCCGAAATTACGTTTCCTGAGTTGTTGGAGGACATCGCTAATGGGAAGAGTTTGCCCAAAGAGGTTCAGGGCTACCGACTAGACAACCTGGATGAATCCCCGTGGGCAGATCGCGATCTATTTGAAGGTCAGGAGGAGCCATTTGTATCGTTTCTCAAGCCGCCGTTTGTCACTCTCATCGCAAGCCGTGGATGCAGTTATAACTGCAATTATTGCCAGCCAGCCGAAAGAATCATGTTTGGGAAGAAGGTCCGCCGGCGTTCTGTAACAAATGTCATCGAAGAGTTGAAATACTTATATGGTCGATATCATTTCAACTCGTTCATGATTCACGATGATTGTATGACCGAAGACCGCCAATGGGTAATGGAATTTTGTAAACGATATAAGGCTGAGGGTTTTACTCAACCTTTTGTCATTCAGTCCCGGGCAGATATTATCTGTAAACATCAGGACATGGTTAAGGCTTTGGCTGAAGCTGGCCTTAAATTGTGTATCATCGGTTTTGAGAGCGGTTCTGACCGTGTTCTAAAATTTCTCCGGAAAGGGTGCACGCGCGCGCAGAATCTTGAAGCCGCTCGCATCTGCAAAAAGCTGGGCATTAAGATCTGGGCGAACTACATGCTTGGATTACCCACCGAAACCAAAGAAGAGGTCCTTGAGACATTATCCATGCTTGAACAGATAAAACCCTATCATTGCTCCCCCGCTTTTTATACCCCACACCCCGGGAGTGATCTTTTCCGAATAGGCGAAGAGATGGGAATCCATCTTATAACCAACCATCGTTCCTATCGCCGCAACACCTATGAACCAAAGATTATAGGACCTGATTACGAATTTCTTACAGAAATTCTTTATAAGAGCATTGCTTTAGGAGAGGATAATTTTCCGCAAAGGGAAGTGGGTGAAGAATCTTCCCTTCAATTTTTATCTAAGACCTTTGTGGGACGTTTAAAAATTACGCTATTGTCAAAATACCCTAAGATTTATGGGTTACTTAAGAGGATATCCCCATATCTTTCCCAGAAATGGTAATCATAGCGACCATTTCAGTTATATCCTCACCATAAGAAGGTCGACATAGGAAAGAAGCCTTATCCGCTCGGCATAAGAAATTTAAAATCAAATTATCGATGATAGATGGAAAGGGGGTTAAATATATGATAAGCGCATGGGTGATCGTCGGGTTGACACTGATCATTTTGGGATGGTTGGTCCAGTTATATTACTCTGCTGGGAAGAAAAATTATTCAGTAAGTTTTAAATTTGTCGTCATCTATGGAGTGGGATGCATCCTCTTAGTGATAGACGCTTTCCAGAAAGAGCAGACCCTCCTCTGGATTTTAAATGCCGTTACCGCCGTTATTGCCTTGGCCGCAGGTTTCTTTGCCAAAAAAGCGAGACCATAAATTGAGAAAAGAATTGTCAGAGAGGCATAACGTCTAAGCCATCTGAGAGAGCAATTTATCAAATTACTTTGATTGCCGTACTCAACCAATTTTGCTGACATGCCACAAATAAGCCTCATTATAGCCAATTATAATGGAGAGGGTTTTATTCAAGATTGCTTGAGGAGCATGGAAAGGCAAACCTTTAAGGACTTTGAAATTATTGTTGTGGATAACGGCTCGTCAGATGATTCCGTAGTGAAAATCCAAGAGTTTGCCGAAAAGAGTTCTCTGAGACAGGCCACTAGGATTATTCCCTTGTGTTGCAATTTAGGTTTTGCAGGTGGGAACTCTATCGGTTTAAATCATAGTCAAGCCGAATATATCGCCCTCTTGAACAACGATGCGGAGGCTGATAAAGATTGGCTTGGCCAGTTGATCAAAGCTATGGACAGTGACCCTAAAATTGGAATCTGCGCTTCGAAACTCATCCTTAATGGAAACGACGTTATTGATAGCGCAGGGGATGGATTTTCAACTCTTTTAAAGGGGTTTAAAAGAGGAGAGGGCAGAGGAGCATCCTTTTATCAAAG
>CAKZKY010000317.1 GCA_937124575.1 uncultured Pseudomonadota bacterium
GTGCGTGCGCTTGAAGAGTGTATCTCCCATTTGAAGAAAGCAAAAACCATCAACCCTTTACTTCCTTCACGAGGGTTAAGTCGGGCTGCAGCAGATCATGCCATTGATCAGGCCGAGACAGGCAGTTTTGGACACATTGGAAAGGATGGATCTTCGGGCGATATCCGTATGAACCGCTATGGCAAATGGGGAAAGATGGCAGCAGAAAATATCTCATACGGACAGGATTGCGCCCAGGAGATCATATTTCAGATGTTGGTGGATGATGGAGTGCCTTCGCGCGGACATCGCAAGAATTTGATGCAACCTGCTTTTAGGTTTGTGGGAGTGGCCATTGGATCTCATCCGCAATTTGGCTACCTATGCGTGATCAACTTCACGGGTGAATACAGAGAGAACAATCCTTAAAAAATTTGGTTCACCCAGTCTTATAGCTCCCACTTTTCCCTGTTAGAGAGTCTTCATTTTAAACGGGATAGCTCGCCCCCATAGAAGCTGAGCTTTGTAGGGGCAAGCGCGCGGCTTTCAAACGGGATAAAATATATTAATCCAGTAAGTGTTTTGAAAAAGGAGGCGATCATGTTATCATATGGTTAAGAGAGCGATAGAAGAAGGAGGAATTCCATGAGTAAACAAGAAAGATTGAATGAATTAAAAATGAAGCTCGAAGAGTTGAGAAGACGGGATCCCTCGCACTGCTCAGGGACCGAAACCTTTATTGGCCATACCGGACATTCAATGTCTCCAGAACTCTTTCAGCAGATTGAGGCCCTTGAAGAAGAAATAAAAAAGTTAGAAAAAGAATTGTGATTTTAGGCATTGAACCGGGTCTCAAGGGTTATTCGGATGTCGCCACAGTAGATCTCGAATATTTAAGCAGCGGGTTTCTCTAACGGATTAAAAGTATTAAGCCCCTTCTCAAGGAGCTTCGTCTGATCTCGGAAATCACACAATGGATTTTAGAGTTGATGAGAGCTCATGGCCAGCTCTCGGTCTTCATCGGGGTGCTCATCGAGCAGATCATCGTTCCTATTCCTTCGCCAATGATCATCATGGGTGCCGGTGCCCTTCTAATCCCACCCAACCTTTCCATCCCGTATAGCTTTCTTCAAATTCTGTGGGTTATTGTCCTTCCCGGAACGATTGCCTCAACCTTAGGCTCTTACATTGGATATACCATCAGTTACTATGGGGGTAAGGCCTTGGTGGTCCGGTTTGAGCGCATTTTAGGTGTGGATTGGAACGAAATCGAACGATTGGAGAGGCGGATTCAGGGAAAGAGAGAGGCATGGGCGATCTTCTTCTTACGTGCGCTTCCTGTCATTCCTCTCTCGCTGGTCTCCATCTTTGCGGGACTATTACGGATTCGAATAAGGCCTTTTACCCTTTATACTTTTTTAGGTTCTATCTTACGTTGTTTCTTTCTCGGCTTTTTGGGATGGTGGATTGGTGCGACTTATGAAAAAGTGGCCACCCATTTAGATTCGGCCGAGACAATCATTTCCATCTTAATATTAATTGGAATGGGGACTTTTTTGATTTACCTCTACTATAAATTCCGAAAGCAAGGTTGAATTGAGAAATTCGAATCGATCATAGGAGAAATGGAGAAAGAGAGGAGCATTGGGAATGAAGGTTAAAGTGGATGAAGAGACGTGTATCGGATGTGAGGCTTGTGTCGATACCTGTCCAGAAGTCTTTGAATTAGCAGACGACAAAGCCGTGGTGAAAATTAACGAAGTTCCTGACAACCTCATTCAATCGTGCAGGGAGGCCGCAGAAAACTGTCCTGTCGAGTGCATTACCTTAGTGGATTAAACCCCGATAGAAGCTAAGCTTCGCACAGGGCAAGGAGCGGGGTTTTCTAATGGGGTAAAAAAGGGGCATCCCCCATAGAGAGATGCCCCTTCGGTTTTTTTGGGACTGAGTTAATCAATCAAAATATTCTTTGATCTCCTTGTAACGACTGGGATCCCGCAATCGCTCAAGGGCTTTAGCCTCAATCTGCCTGATCCTCTCACGGCTGAGCCCAAACTGCCTTCCAATCTCTTCGAGAGTGCATTCGCCATCCTCTCCAATTCCAAAACGGAGCCTCAGAATCTT
>CAKZKY010000318.1 GCA_937124575.1 uncultured Pseudomonadota bacterium
ATTCTTGGTTTCATCCTCCCTCACAAGTTCTTTCAGGCTGCTTATGGGCAGGGACTTCGAAAGCTCATCGCTGAGAAGAATGCGCTCATGGAAGTCGTCAATTTTCGGGATAATCAAATTTTCGAACAGGCAAGCACCTACACTTGCCTCCTTTTTCTCCAAAAGGGGAAGGACAGAGCCTTCAAGTATTCCGAAGTTGCCAAACTTGATGATCCGGAAAAGCAACTCCAGATTATCCGCGAACATGATGAATACCACGACGACCGGATGCGGGTTGGGAAAATACCTAAGAAACAAGTAACAGAAGCCCCATGGAGTTTTAGTTTTGGGGAGGAGGCCGGACTTGTTGAGAAGATAAGAAGTATGGGCCCGCCTCTGGGGGAAGTTACGGACCGAATATTCCAGGGCCTTAAAACCGGCGCAGATGGCGTTTATATATTAGATGTTATTGAATGGAAAAGCAAAACGATCAAAGCATTTTCAAAAACCCTTCAAAAGGAAGTTATGCTTGAAACATGCCTATTTAAACCTCTCATTAAAGGGGGTCAAATGAGGCGCTATCTAATCGAAGAACCTGAAAAGGTCCTTCTTTTCCCATATCAAGATGCAAAATTAATATCCAAGAGAGAACTTCAAGAACTCCACCCAAGATGCTGGGGATATCTTCTATTAAATAAAAAGTACCTGGAAGATCGGGAAGGTGGAATAATGAAAGGTGATAGTTGGTATGCTTATGGAAGAAATCAGGCTTTAGATGTTATGCACCTTCCTAAAATAATAACCCCAGATATTGGATCATTCGCTTCATATTGCTATGATGATATAGGCACTTATTATTTTACAGGTGGGGCTGCTGGTGGTTATGGAATTCTTCCCAAATACAGCATCAACTCCAAGTATCTTCTTGCGCTGTTAAATAGTTGTCTATTAGATTGGTTTCACCATCAAGGAAGCACGAGATTTAGGGGTGGATATTTTTCGTACGAGTCTCGTTTTATAAAAAACCTTCCCATTCGCATTATTGATTTCAACAACCCTGAAGAAAAAAGACTTCATGACGATTTGGTGAAGCTGGTGGAGGTGATGCTCGATTTGCGGAAACGGGAGCAAAAAGCCAGAGGCCATGAGCTGGACCAGCTCAAACGCCAGGTCGAAAAGACGGACCGAGAGATCGATGAACGGGTGTACGAGTTGTATGGGATAACTGAAAAGGAAAAAAGTTAATTGAGGTAAACCATCGTCCATCATGATTATCTTGCATTTCTTATCATGACCATGTGGCACAATTATAAGGGGAAAGAATTATCCCTCTTCGGCTGCCGGCTCATAGGGCCTCTGGCCCGGAGGGAAAAGGGGGGTTCCGAATGCTTATGGTAACCCCTAAAAATGTCATTCCGGTCCCGATCTTTATCGGGAGAATCCAGAACTTCATGAAATCACCGGACTCCTGCTTCCGCAGGAGTGACGAATTTGGAATTATTAGAGGTTCCCTTATGTCAAATAATTTATGAGACGGTTAAGAACGTTTTTGATCGACGAGGGCTTATTTTATCATGATTGTTTTACATGCTGGAATTGTTGAGGGACAATTTTTTCTCTGGGGGGAAACTCCTGCAGAACAGAAACCGTCTTTAGAAAAAAAGTCGCGCCGCAAGGCCGCCCCAGGGTCCCCTTCTTCCTTTTCTAAACCCCTTCCTTATGATGCCGGGGCAAAGAGACTGTCCAATGCATTCGAAGAAGCCGGCCTAAATCTCGAAGCGAAAAAGAGTTTTATCGAGGAGGTACTTATCTGGCTACCCACAGTGGACGGTCAACCGGTTCCCTCCAGTCCGTTGATCGGTGAAACACCTGAAGGGGACGCAAAAGCCATTCTGACTCCATGGCTCATCACTGGATTTCGTCTTTCTACAAAGCAGATGGTGGAATTTCTCTGCGCCTGCGTGGGCAAACAGACGCTGTCGCCGGGGCTTATCGTCGGCAGAGACCTTGTTTTCTGGACAACTGCGATGCGATTCGCAGGAGCCCTTGTGGCAAAGCAGCAGTTTCTTCCCGGAATGAAAGAAGATCAAGGAATCTATTCGGCTCGATGGAAGACGGTTTTTTCCGGAATTAACGCCGAACGTCTATCGAAGCTCGGCCAAACCATGCCAGCAGTTGCGCGAGCGCTAACCCGTCAAGAGAAGCAACGAGATCCTGCTTTCCCGAACACACCTCCATCTCGAACTTCCCTTTCCGTGCTTTCTAATTTTATCGATGAGACTGTGGATCATCTCATCCGCTCCTCAATGAGTCCGTTAGGGGCGGGTTTGAAACCAATCCCTCAGCGAGACAGCCAGCGTAAAAAGGAATCCTCCGTCTATCATAGCCTCCATGATCAGTGGCTTCATAAACTGCGCTCGCCCGATGGCGTTATGGAAGGCGCCTCAGCGGAATTAGCCAGGTTTGCCGCTGAAGTCGAGGAGTGGCAACGCCCGATATCCATCTCAGCGGCGGCTCCGTTCCGACTCTGTTTCCGCCTTGAGGAACCCAAAGATGATGGAGATGGAGACAAGCCATATCGGGGAGATGGTTTGTCTGCGACAGAGCCAGGCAGCCCCTGGTATGTTCGCTACCTGCTGCAGGCGGTCCATGATCCCAGCCTGCTCATAACGGCTAAAAATGTTTGGAGTTCAAAAGACCTGTCGGAGATAAGGAGCGCTTTTACTTCAATTGGCACGTTTAACGCCAGAGAATATTTATTATCCTCCCTGGGACAAGCCATGGGGATCTGCCCCCGCATCGAGACCAGCTTGAAGACGTCCATGCCGGAAGGTTATGAACTCGACTCCATTGGCGCTTACGAATTCCTCACGGAGAAGGCAATGGCATTAGAGCAGGCAGGTTTTGGCATGATGCTTCCTGCTTGGTGGACGCGCAAAGGGACAAGGCTTCACCTGAATGCCCGGGCCAATGTGAAAGCCCCAAAGTCGGATCTTACCGGGATGAAAGGGGGGAGCGGTCTTTCACTTGATCAACTGGTTCAATTCGATTGGGAATTGGCCCTTGGCAAAGAGAAGCTTTCTTTCGAGGACCTCCAGGCCTTGGCAAAGCTTAAAGCCCCTCTGATTAAGATACGCGGCCAGTGGGTGCAGATCAACGCCGAGGAGATTAAGACGGCGCTTGAATTCTGGAAGAAGAAGGGTGAAAGTCAGGCCACCGTCCGTGAAATCATCCAGATGGCCCTGGGCGCCAAAAAGATTTTAGGCAACGTAACTTTTGAGGGAATCACAGCAACGGGCTGGATCGCTGACCTCTTAGCAAAGATCGAAGGACGCCAAACTTTTGAAGAGCTGACAACTCCCAAGGGTTTCCAGGGGACGTTAAGGCCTTACCAGGTGCGCGGCTACTCCTGGCTGAGTTTCCTCAGACAGTGGGGCATTGGCGCATGTCTGGCGGACGATATGGGGCTGGGCAAAACGATCCAAACTTTGGCTCTTATTCAAAGGGACTGGCAATTGGGAACGAAACAACCGGTGCTTCTGGTCTGCCCCACATCCGTTGTCAGTAACTGGCAGAAGGAGGCTTCTCGATTCACGCCCGAACTTCCTGTGATGGTGCACCACGGCATTGCGAGGACGAAAGGAAAAGAATTCAAGAAGAACGCCCTGAATCAGGCCATTGTCATTTCCAGCTATGCGCTGGTCCACAGAGATTTTGAGACCCTGAAGGAGGTCCCATGGGCCGGCGTGGTGCTCGATGAAGCTCAGAACATCAAGAACCCGGAGACGAAACAGTCGAAAGCTGTGAGGGCCTTTAAGGGAGACTATCGCATTGCCCTCACCGGCACGCCCGTGGAGAACAATGTCGGCGATCTCTGGTCGATCATGGAGTTCCTCAACCCCAACTTCCTCGGCACACAGACCGAGTTCAAAAAGAGATTCTTTGTTCCCATCCAGGCAGGCAGAGACCCGGAGGCCGTGGAGCAGTTAAAACGGTTGACCGGACCTTTTATCCTGCGGCGGCTCAAGACCGACAAGACCATCATTGCCGATCTTCCTGAAAAGATGGAGATGAAGGTCTATTGTACGCTGACCAGAGAGCAAGCTTCTCTCTATGAGGCGGTTGTGAAGGAGACGATGGAAGCCATTGATTCCACGGAGGGGATTCAGCGGAAAGGCATGGTTCTGGCGACCCTATCGAAACTCAAACAGATTTGCAACCATCCGGCGCAGTTTTTGGGCGACCATTCCCCCATCCCAGAACGATCAGGAAAGCTGACTCGTTTGACCGAAATGATCGAAGAGATGATAGAGGTGGGAGATCGGGCATTGGTCTTTTCGCAGTTTGCTGAAATGGGGGCGATCCTCCGTCAACACCTGCAGGAGACATTCGGACGGGAGGTGCTCTTTCTTCATGGCGGTGTTCCAAAGGAAAAAAGGGATCGAATGGTTGAGCGTTTCCAGAGCGATGAGGATGGGCCTCCTGTCTTTATTCTCTCTCTCAAAGCAGGCGGCACCGGCTTGAACCTGACACGGGCGAGCCGGGTTGTTCACTTTGACCGGTGGTGGAATCCGGCAGTGGAGAATCAGGCGACGGACCGGGCATTTCGAATCGGCCAGACGAAGAACGTCCAGGTTCACAAATTTCTTTGCGCTGGGACGCTGGAGGAGAAAATCGATGAGATGATCGAGCGGAAAAAAGAGATCGCTGAGGGAGTGATTGGAACAGGCGAGGGCTGGTTGACCGAGCTTTCGACTGCAGAGCTGAAAGACCTCTTCGCTCTGAGGAAAGAAGCAATAGGAGAATAGCATGAG
>CAKZKY010000319.1 GCA_937124575.1 uncultured Pseudomonadota bacterium
AGTTCTGGATTCCTGCTGAAGTTTATCCCGATGAGGATTGGGGTCGGAATAACATTTTTAGAGGTGGCCTTAAATAGGGTGATAGGTGAAATGATGGTTCGAAGCTAAATGTTGGACCGATATTCTGTGTGGATTTTGGGAGACGGTCAGGATATCCTTTTTTTCTCTAAGCGATATAGGGTTTTTGGATGAACCTTCAAAATCTCTGAAGCGGCTGTTTTATTTCCGCCTACCTCTTTTAGGATTTCGTTAATATATTCTGACTTGATCTCATTCAGAGATTTCCTACCCTTCACTCCTCTTGTAATTGTTTCCCCTTCATCCACCATAAGATTTTTTGGTAGGTCATTGGGCATCAGGTAATCCCGATCGGCCATGATCACTGCCCTTTCAATGGCGTTTTCTAATTCTCTGACGTTTCCGGGCCATTGATATTCAAGAAGGAGTTTCATTGCCTCTTTTGAGATTCCTTTGATCTCTTTCTTGGCCTCCTTCGCATAGAGATCGAGGAAGTGATAGGCCAGAAGAGGGATGTCCTCTTTTCTGTCCTTCAGGTCTGGAAGGAAGATAGGGAAAACATGAAGACGATAGAAAAGGTCTTCTCGAAACCTTCCTTCCTTCATATACTTTTCCAGGTTCTCATTGGTGGCTGCAATCATTCGGACATCGATCTTATTTCTCTCGGTACTTCCCAATCGCATCACTTCCTTCTCCTGCAGGACTCTTAGAAGTTTCACCTGAACAGAGGGAAGGATTGTTGAAATCTCATCTAAAAAGAGTGTTCCACCATTGGCCTCTTCGAATAGCCCCTTTTTGGTCTGTATGGCTCCAGTGAAAGCACCTTTAATATGACCAAAAAGTTCACTTTCAACCAATGTTTCAGGGACTGCTCCACAGTTGAAAGGGAGGAAGGGTTGATCTGCCCTCGGGCTGTTGTAATGGATGGCCTTGGCAACGAGTTCTTTGCCTGTTCCACTGGCACCGTAGATGATCACCGTACTGTTACTCGGAGCCACCTTTTCGATAAGGGAGAAGACCTCCTGCATCTTCTGGCTCTTTCCGATGATGTTAGAGAACTCGAATTTTTTCCTTACCTCGTTTCTCAGAAGCCGATTTTCTCGGAGGAGGAGGCTTTCCTGATAGACCTTGGAGATATGGATGAGGAGTTCCTGGAGGTCAAATGGCTTGGTGATGTAGTCATTGGCTCCGACCTTCATTGCTTCGACAGCGTTGTCAATCGATCCATGGCCGGTTATGATGATGACCGGCATCTCCGGCCTTGTTCCCTTGATTGTTTTGAGAAGTTCCATGCCATCCATTTCGGGCATCATCAGGTCGGTCAACACCAGGTCGAAGATATCGGCCTCAATCTTTTCAATTGCCTCTTTTCCATTCTGGGCTACCTCGACAGAGAATTCACCCGTCCGGGGCAGGCCCTTCTGGAGGAAATTACGGATAGGGGCTTCGTCGTCTACCACCAATATCTTTTTCATTTTAATAG
>CAKZKY010000320.1 GCA_937124575.1 uncultured Pseudomonadota bacterium
CGAGGGGCTCGTGTCGGTTTTCCACGGTACATACCCACATCCGAACCACAGACCCCAACCATCTCTACCCTGAGGAGCCCTTCATCGGATCCAATGGAAGGGAGAGGAAATTCCTTTAACACCATCCTCCCCGGTTCTTCGAGAACCATTGCCTTACAAGTCCTCATGTCCATTCACCCACTTAAAAATTTTGATCACGGCAAACTCACCACCCTCTGTTTCCTCGCCCTCTGGAAGAGATAGATCGCAAGGAGAAGGCCACCCCCAACGATATCTGAAAATATCCCCGGTTTGATCAATGTAAAAGCCCCGATAAAAAGGAGAAGCCTAAAACCCCAGTTCAATCTGCTGATCATATGGCCCTGAACTGCTGAACCGAGGGCTAAGCAACCGATGATGGCTGTTAGAAAGGCAGCGAGGATATGCAGTAAATCCCCTTTCCAGATGAGAACCGGATAGTAGACGAAGAGAAAAGGGATGAAATAGGCAATGGCGGCAAGCCTCATGGCCAAAAATGCTGTGGCAAAAGGTGGGGACCCAGCAATTCCTGCTCCAGCATAGGCGGTCAGAGCCTCTGGAGGTGTGATGGTGGAGATGCAGGCATAATAGAAGACGAACAGATGGGCCGCCAAAGGATCAACGCCCAATTTGATAAGGACAGGTCCTCCTAAAATGACTGTCAGAATGTAGGCCGCTGAAGTCGTTAAACCCAGCCCCATGATCATCGATGTGAACATGACAGCGACCAATGCCAAAAAGAGATCTCCCTTGCATGCCTCGATGACAAGGGTGGAAAATTTCAATCCAAGGCCTGTCTGGGTAACCACACCAATGATAATGCCTGCGCAGGCACAGGCCAAAGCTACCTCTCTCGATGTCATGGCCCCTCTTTCAAGAGCGGATAGAAACCTCTTAAAACCAATCCTTGTCTCATTTCTGAAAAAACTGATTCCCATAACCGCCCAGATCGACCAGAATCCTGCCTTCATCGGTGAATACCCGATGACAAGGAGGTAAACGAGAAGAAAGGCGGGTAAGATAAGATGTCCCCTTTTGAAAATCACTTGCTTCAGTCGGGGCAACTCCTCTTTGGGAATTCCTTTCAAACCTAATTTTATGGCCTCAAGATGGACCATATAAAAGAGGGCAAAGTAATAGAGGATGGCAGGGATCATGGCGGCAAGGCAGACCCGAATATAGGGAATTCCAAGCATATCAGCCATGATGAAGGCTGCCGCGCCCATCACCGGAGGCATGAACTGACCTCCCGTCGAAGCCACTGCTTCCACAGCTCCTGCAAATTTGGGTTGATAGCCGATCCGTTTCATGAGAGGGATGGTGAAGGAGCCTGTGCTCACCACATTGGCCACTGAACTTCCTGAGATCGTTCCGAAGAAACCGCTACTGACGATCGCCACTTTGGCAGGGCCTCCCCTCCAGTTTCCCGTTAGGGAATTCGCAAAATCGATGAAAAACTCTCCTGTTCCGGAAGTAACGAGAAAGGCGGCAAAGAGAATAAAGATGAAAATAAAACTGGCAGAGACACCCAGCGGAACCGTAAAGAGCCCTTCCGTGGTAACAAACTGATAGGCAATAAAAGTTTCCAGATCCACCCCCTTATGTCCCCATAAACCCGGAATGCGATCACCTAAAAGTGCATATAGGATGCCAATGATGGCGATCACAGGGAGAGACCAGCCAAGAGACCTTCTCGTTGCCTCAAGCACAAGGAGGATAAGTATGCCACCCATGATCAGATCGTATTTTGTCGTAGCCCCTCCTCTCATGACGATCTCCCTGAATTGTAAAACGAGGTAGATGATACTTATCAGGCTGAGTAGAAATAGAAAAAAATCCCATACAGTCGAGACGATGGATGGCTTAGCTCTCTGTGGATCCTTGCCCCCGAACGTTGGAATGGTTAGAAAGATGAGAAGAAGTGCAAAGAGAAGATGGATAGACCGCTGGACAATGGCAGAGAACAGCCCAAATTGGGCTGTATAGAGATGGAAAACCGACATCGCAATAGCGGTCAGAGTAACGAGGTGACCTTTTCGAATAGATCCCATAAAACCATTCTCTTCTTCAGTTTGATCTCTACAATTTCAAAAGGTTCGATTCTATCCGAGAGACAAAAAATTCGATCTTTAAGGATGAGTTGATGATTGGCCAAGTCTTTCGATCCCATCATGAACTGAACCTTGGCCCTTTTCTCATGGATATCTCTCAATTCTCCCACGCCATCGGCTCGGAGATGAAAATTGGAATAGGCAAACCCTCCACCATTGAGATGGGATTTGAAAAACATATCTCTCAGAATGATCTCGGTATTGGACCCAACCTCATAATTCTCCTGGAAAAAGGCCTTATCGTAAGAATGTAAAAACCGAATGCTGAACCTGTCTCCTGAAAAAACGCGAAAAGAGAGAAAAGCATGGGGCCTGCCCTCGCATGAAACCTCCAGGCGACAGACAGGCCACAACGCTCCAAGGCAACCGGCGAATGCAGTTGTCCCGAAAACGATCCATAAGATAAAAGCCATTCTGCTCCTCTTATCTTTTAACTTCTGGTACATCATCTTCTCACTGATGCCTGATGACTGATCACTGGTTACTTGATCACGCCTCTCTCCTTAAAGAACCGAACCGCACCCGGATGCAGAGGAACAGAGACCCCTTTGGTTGCGTTGGCCAATTGGATATCTTTAAACATGACATGGATGGCATCCAGTTCGGCTTTATTGTCGAAGACCGCTTTTAAAATCTGATAGGCGAGGTCTTCTGTGAAATCCTTATGGATGATGAAAAAGCCCATCCATCCCAGGGTGTGATGGTCTTTAGTCATACCCGTATAGGTTCCTGCTGGAATCACCCTTGGAAAGTAAGCAGGAAACTTTTTGTTGATCCTTTCGCCGACCTCGGGTTCGATATCGAGAAATCGAATCTTCTTATAACGGGTCAATTCAACCAGGGTGGGAGCTGGCGTACCAAGGGTGACAATCCCAACATCAATATTCCCATCCTTCATGGCAGCAGTCGCCTCAGTATGGGAGAGAAATTGCTCCTGAATATCATCGTAGGTGATCCCATACTCTTTCAAGACAAACCTCGCCATCACCTCTGTCCCGCTCCCCGGTGGTCCTACAGCCACCTTAGGGTTCTTGCCTTTGATGTCAGAGATGGTCTTGATCGGTGATTTCTCTTCCACATAGATCTGGATATCGATGGGATAGGTTGAAAAGAGTCCCCGAATCTCATCCACCTTGCCATCTTTGAACATCTCCTGTCCATTGTAGGCGTAAAAGGCGATGTCTGGCATGGTCAGGGCTAAGTCCTGCCTCATCTTTGAAATGGCCCGGATGTTTTCAATCGAGGCCCCCGAAGGGATGGCTGTCGAGGTGACTCCTTTAATATGTTTGTTGATGATTCCTGAAACCCCTCCTCCTAAAAGATACCATGTCCCTCCGGTGCTCGCTGTTCCAATCACCAGCCTCTTCTCTTGGGCCTGGGCTAAGCTGACCATTGCAACCAGCAACAATATCACTATCAAAAAAGTAGATTTCTTCATTGTCCTCCTCCTTTCATGAAGTATCTCTCCCTTAAAATAGTTTTAAGAACCTTTCCTGAGGGATTTCGGGGAAGGCTCTCCACAAACTCCACCGATTTGGGCTTCTTGTAACTGGCGAGATGGTTCTTACAGTATTCGATCACCTCCTCCTGACTCATCTCTTCTCCTTTCCTCAAAACGATGATCGCCTTGACTGACTCTCCCCAGAGTGGGTCCGGAATTCCGATGATAGCTGCATCCTCAATCTTGGGATGGCTGTAAAGAACCTCTTCAATCTCACGGGGATAGATATTCTCGCCACCGCTGACGATCATATCCTTCTTCCGGTCGACGATATAGAGGAATCCCTCCTCATCCATCCTGGCCAGATCTCCTGTGTAAAGCCATCCACCCCGGAGAGCCTCTCTTGTTGCCTCCTCATCTTTATAATATCCCTTCATCACGTTGGGGCCACGGCAGATCAACTCACCGACTTCTCCAGCCGCAAGCTCTCGATCCT
>CAKZKY010000321.1 GCA_937124575.1 uncultured Pseudomonadota bacterium
CGGCAGATCCTTGCCCAAGTCAACAATGAAAAAATAACCGTAGCACAGTTTAACAAAGAACTGGAAAAAGTGGAATCCCCCTTAAAAGAGATGCTTAAAGAAGATCCGCAGCAGCTTCTTGAGGGAATCATTATGAACAGGGTGTTCCTCCAGGAGGCAAAGAGACAAGGTGTAACTCCTCCCGTAAAAACCTATAAAGACACGGATAAGGAAGGGCTATCACCCGAACAAGCTCTCATTGCCGAACTGATGAAAAAGAAGTTCTCTACCCCTCCTGTTGTAACAAAAGAGGAAATCAAAACATTCTATCCCTTATTAAAGGCCCAATTGGGAGGGAAATCTTTGGACGAGGTATCTCCCATCATTGAACAGTTCATCCGCGAAATGAAACAAGAGGAGGAGATGAAGCGGTATATTGTAGAGCTCCGCTCATCAGCGAAAGTCGAAATTGATCAGATCCGCCTCCAGAAGATTGCCGTCAAACCTCCTGAATCGAATACAGAAGAAGAATTAAAAAGAGCTCTTGCGAGTGGTAACCCTCTTCTGGTTGATTTCGGAGCCAATTCCTGTCTTCCCTGCCGAGAGTTAAGGCCGATCCTTAAAGAAATCGCCAAGGATTTTGCCGGAAAGGCTGAAATCCTCGTCATCGATGTGTATAAATATCAACATCTGGCAAGGGAATATAAAATTCTGGTTCTCCCCACTCTCGTCTTTTTTGATGCCAAAGGCAAGGAAGTCTTTCGGCAACCTGGAGTGATGAACAAAGACCAGATCGCTGCAAAATTAAAAGAGATCGGTGCAGGAACTTAATTTCAGATTTCATAAACCATCCTCTCCTCTCAAGCTAACGCCCCCATCCATCCTCCCCCTCTTAAGATAAGAGGGGGAAGGGGGAGTTGTAAGAGGAGCTGAGTTGGGGTTAATTCAATTTTCAATTTGGAATGTATCTTTTGCCCCGATGGCCTGATATCCTGATACCCTGATCATCATGGATCCCCTCACTCTCCTTCTGATTGCCTTCGGCCTATCCATGGATGCTTTTGCTGTCTCTATCAGCAATGGGATGACCATTAGACACCAAAAGGTGAATAATGCATTGAGAATCGGAATATTCTTCGGCTCCTTCCAGGCATTGATGCCGCTGATCGGATGGTCAGCAGGCCTTAGTTTTAGAGAATTCATTTCTGGCGTGGACCACTGGATCGCTTTTGTTCTCCTAAGTTTCATCGGTTGTAAGATGATCTATGAATCACGGAAGATGGGCGCTCGCGAAAAGGAAGATAAACCCATGACCCTTCCCACCCTGTTGGTGCTCTCCATTGCGACAAGTATTGACGCTCTTGCAGTAGGAATCAGTTTTGCCCTCTTGAAAATTTCCATTGTCACACCGATCATCGTTATTGGTATCGTAACTTTCGTCTTATCTTCTCTCGGCGTTTTAATCGGTAATAGAATTGGCCATCTTTTTGAAAAAAAGATCGAGATCCTGGGCGGCCTGATCCTGATCGGCATCGGAATCAAAATTCTCATCGAACACCAATAATCATCTCTCCTTTGACATAATCGTTGCTATATGGATAATATTATCAACAGGAAGGAATCCATAAAGAACCATTAACGAAAATGGACACCTCAAGCGGGTAGTAACGATGAAAAGGATGGCCATCTTTTTATCTTTTTCTCTTCTCTTTCTCTCACTCCCAGCTGGCCATATCGAGGCACAGCCCCCATCTCCAATCCCCATCTACCTCTTCTATACGCAGGATTGCCCGAGTTGTCAGCCCATTCTTCAGAGCTATCTTCCAACGCTTAAAACGATGTATTCTTTTCTTGAAGTCAAAGCCTTTGATTTGGCTAACCCATCCTATTATGAGGCTCTCGTTAAACTTGAGAAGAGATATCAGAGAAAGGCGAATGATCTTCCGGTCCTATTTATTGGAGATCAGATGCTCGCAGGGGAGCAGGAAATTATGGAGAAGTTAGACTCCCTGATCATCGAGTATCAGATGAAAGGTTCACTTGCACCGGCACTGCCTCCCCTTGAAATTTCCTCAAAGGTATTGGTTTCCGAGAAAAAGTTTTCCGTGGATCTTGCTTATTTTTATCAGAAGGGGTGTCCTCAATGCGATCGGGCAAACTCCCTTCTCAAATACATCAGTGAAAAATATCCCCACCTCCATGTCAAATCCATTGATCTGAATACGGACGACGGCAAACGTTTGAATGAAACCCTGGCAAACCGGCTCGGTCTCCCCCAAGAGAAACGTTTGATTGCGCCGAGTATCTTTATTGGAAACGATTACCTTTCTCCCGGGGAGATCACCGAATCGAGGGTGGAAGCTCTGATTGCAACTTATGAAAAGGTCGAGACAAAATCCGCACTCAAAGTGGAAGAAAAGGAGATTCAGCAAGCGGAAACCTCGATGATCGAACGGTTTAAATCGTTCGGGGTTCTGGCCATCCTGGTTGCCGGTTTAATCGAGGGGCTCAATCCATGTGCGTTAGCCACGCTCGTCTTTTTTATCTCCTACCTCACCATGATCGGACGGACACGAAGAGAGATCTTATGGGTTGGAATGGGTTTTACCGGCGCAGGTTTTATTACCCATCTCTTGCTTGGATTTGGGATTCTCAGCTTCGTTCAGCAATTTTCAATTTTCCCCCTCTTTTCCCGAATCATCTTTCTGGCCACGTTTGCCCTCTCCCTCTTCCTCGGGATTTTTAGCCTTTACGATTATGCTCAGGTGAAGAGAGGCCGACCCGCCAAGATGACACTTCAGGTGCCAGATTCATTAAAGAGAAGGATTCACCGGATCATCCGGGCAAGAGAGGGGGATCTGGAGGCGGGCAAAGAAGTTAAGACAAGACGGTTTTTGCTTGCCGCAGTCGTCATCGGTTTTATTGTCACGCTGTTGCAATCCACCTGTACCAGCCAGGTCTATCTCCCGACCATTCTATTTGTCACAAATATCCCCACCCTGCGGGGAAGTGCTGTCTTATACCTCGTTTTATACAATATCATTTATATCCTGCCTCTGGTTGTCATTTTTGCGATTGTCTATTGGGGAACCACCTCTCAACAGTTGGGATTCTTTCTTCAGAGAAGGACCGCTACCATCAAACTCTTCACCGCTTTCTTCTTCTTCGCCCTCGCGGGGATACTGCTGATCATTCTCCTGTGAGGACATGATGTTGCTCCAATCCTACAAAATCACACGCCCCCTCCCATGCTTTGTCCACCCTGAAAAGTTAATTACCCTTCTTACCCTGTTGTTTTCTCTGTTAATAGGCCCCTCGCTTTGCATCGGAAACGAGGCCTCTCTTACATTAATTTACACATCCAACACCCTGGGAGAGATGGAATCCTGTGAAACCTGTCCTGAATCAGGGAATGCCGGAGGTCTCGCAAGAAGAGCTCACTATATCAATACCCTCAGAGAGGAGAGGAAAGATCTTCTGATCCTTGACGGAGGAGATGCACTCGCCGCAAATTATTTCAGCCGTGAGAGCGAAAGAGAAAAAGCCAGAAAAAGGGCGGATTTCATTTTAAGTATCTATGAAAAGATAGGATACGATGCGATGAATATCGGAGATACCGACCTTGCATTAGGGATAAAATATCTTGAGACCCTTCAAAAGAAAACGAAGATCCCCTTCATCTCAGCCAATCTCAAAGATATTAAGACAGGAAGGACCATCTTTACCCCCTATCTCATTAGAGAAATAAAGGGAATAAAAGTTGGGATTCTTGGCCTTTTGACTCCGGATGTCCCTCTTCCGATTCGCAAGGAAATGAAGGCAGCCTTCGTTGACGACCCTGTGAAGGCTGCCAGGGATATGATAAAAGGCCCTCTGTCAGGTTGTGATCACATCCTTGCCCTTGCTCACCTGAATCCCTTGGAGATCGAATCCCTTGTAAAAGAGACCCCGAAAATATCGGTGATCATCGGAGGAAACGACCGTTACTTCATGCTCCCAAAATATTTCCAGCATACCCTCTATGTTCAATCCGATGCATTTGGCTCCCATATCGGGAGGTTAAACCTAAAACTGTTAAAAGGAGGAAGTTATCGTTACGAACATTCTCTGGTTCTGATGCATCCTGAGGTAAAATTAGATCCCGAAATCCAGAATTTGATCAATTCATCGAGAACCTTACTCAAACGACCACTGCCCTAACCCCACCTAACCTCCCCTTAAAATAAGTCGTTGCGACTCGAAACCGAGGGGAGGCAGGGTGGTAAAGATGGCAAAGGAAGTTAGAAAAGGAGGAAGACGATGATCTCGAAAGCAAAGATATTTGGCACCCCATCCTGACCCTATACCCTTAAGGCCCGGGAAGCCTATGGGGACAAGGCAATCTTCTTGGACGTCGGAGACAAAGCAAACCTTGAAGAGATGCTGAAATATTCGAAGGCAAAAAGACAAATACCGGTCATTGTCGAATGG
>CAKZKY010000322.1 GCA_937124575.1 uncultured Pseudomonadota bacterium
CGCTCTCCCAGCTGAGCTATCCGCCCTGCGTTTGTGAGTTTCAATTTAATGGAACAGCCCTCCTGATGTCAAGGTTACGCTGCTCCTGCTTCCTTTTCATAAAGTAGGATCGGGCTTTCGTGGTTGAGAACGACCTCTTCACTGATGATGCATTCCCGTATATTGGGCTGAGATGGAAGCTCATACATCACATCCAACATCGTGTTCTCCATGATCGCGCGCAGGCCCCGCGCCCCGGACTTCCTCTTGATGGCTTCCTTCGCAATGGATGTTAGTGCCCCTTCAGTGAATCGAAGCTTTACATTTTCAAATTCAAAAAGTTTCTGGTACTGCTTGACCAGCGCATTCTTCGGCTTTTTCAAGATATCCACCAGGGCTTCCAAGCTCAGCTCCGAAAGCGTGGCAATGACCGGAAGTCTTCCGATAAATTCGGGAATCAATCCAAACTTCAACAAATCCTCGGGCTGAACTTCCTTCAGCAATTCTCCCGTATCCCGTTCTTCTCTGGTCTTGATGTCTGCCCCAAATCCTAAGGTCTTCCCTCCAATCCGCTGTTCCACAATCTTATCCAGCCCGATGAAAGCTCCTCCACAGATAAAAAGAATATTGGTCGTATTGACTTGAATGAATTCCTGCTGAGGATGTTTGCGTCCACCTTTGGGCGGCACGCTTGCTATGGTCCCCTCGATGATCTTAAGCAGGGCTTGCTGGACCCCCTCTCCGGAGACATCCCGGGTTATGGAGGGGCTATCTGACTTTCTCGAAATCTTATCAATCTCATCAATATAGACAATCCCCTTCTGACAGCGCTCGATATCGTAATCAGAGGCCTGAAGAAGACTCAGGATGATATTCTCCACATCTTCGCCCACATATCCCGCCTCCGTAAGGCAGGTAGCATCCGCAATCGTGAAGGGAACATCGAGGATGCGAGCCAACGTTTGAGCAAGAAGTGTTTTCCCTGAACCTGTGGGCCCGATTAAGAGGATATTCGATTTCTGAAGCTCCACATCACTGGAAAGGAGACGAGAGTCAATTCGTTTGTAATGATTATGGACAGCGACCGACAAAATTCTCTTGGCATGTTCCTGGCCAATCACATATTCATCCAGCTTGGCTTTTATCTCCATGGGCTTTGGAACGGTTAATTTGCCTGGAACGAACCTCTCTTCTGTTTCTTCAGCAATAATCTCATTACACAACTCAATGCATTCGTCACAGATATAGACAGTAGGGCCGGCAATAAGTTTCCTCACCTCATCCTGGCTTTTCCCGCAGAAAGAACAGTGCAACACGCTGCCGTAGCTTCCACTATTCGACTTCATGTCTCCCTCCTTTCTGATCGCTCCACCCAATTATCCCTGAGACCGTACAGGACGCTGAACCACCACTTCATCAATGATACCATATTCTTTCGCCTGTTGACCATTCATATAAAAGTCTCGCTCTGTATCTGTTTCGATCTTCTCCAATGGTCGAAGGGTATGTTTTGCAAGGATGGCATTCAGTTCACTTCGAAGACGGAGGATCTCCTTGGCCTGGATGTCCACATCGGTGGCCTGCCCCTGGAATCCTCCCATTGGCTGATGAATAAGAATCCTTGAATGAGGAAGGGCAAAACGCTTTCCTCTCTCTCCAGCAGACAGAAGAAGTGCCGCAATGCTTGCTGCCTGTCCCATACAGAGCGTTGAAACCTTCGGACGAATATATTGCATGGTATCGTAAATGGCCAAGCCAGAGGTGACGATCCCTCCAGGAGAGTTGATATAGAGGTGAACATCCTTGTCCGGATCTTCCGACTCCAGAAAGAGCATCTGAGCAATCACCAGATTGGCCATATCATCATCAATGGCTGTACCAATAAAGATGATCCTCTCTTTTAAGAGACGGGAATAGATGTCATAGGCCCGCTCTCCTCTGCCGTCTTTTTCAATCACAATTGGTATCAATCCCATGGTTTCCTCTTCTCAATTTTTCACCTCGCTCCATGGATCATCTTATTGGTTGATGAGCAACCTTCGTCCATGGGGCAAATTTTATGACAAAATATTTGCTTTCCCCAGCAGAAAGTCTAAGGTTTTATCGGTCAGGATGCTTGTCTTCAGTCCTGGTATCAATTCGTTCTTCTCATAATATCGCTTCACCACATCAAATTTCTGATGGGTTCTTTCCGAAATGGACCGAAGACGTTCATCCACTTCCTCATCGGTCACTATAATCCCCTCCTGCTGGGAAATCTTTTCAAGAATCAGATGGGTCCGAACCTGTTTCTTTGCAACCTCCCGGTAATCCTCTTGGAGTTTCTCTTCCGAGATATTCAAACTTTTCAAGGCAATCCCTTGAGCGGCCAATCTCATCGTGGTATCTGACACAAGCGCCTTGGTCTGTTCTTCCACCATACTTTCGGGAACCTCAAAAGGGTTGGCTTCAATCAACTTATCAACGATCTGATCTTTCAACTGCCGCTCAAACATCAATTGCTTTTCTTTTTCAATCCCCTCTTTCAGCTTGCCTTTCAAATCTTCAAGAGTAGAGTAATCGCCTACATCCTTTGCAAACTCATCATCCAGGGGTGGGAGAATCTTCTCTTTGATCTCTTTTATTTTAACGAGGAAAGAAATCGTCTTACCTGCCCATTTCTTATATCCATAATCTTCAGGAAAGGAAACTTCAATCTCCTTTTTTTCGTCTGGATGGAGACCGATCAACTTCTCCTCCAAGGCAGGGATAAATCGTCCTCCGCCGACCTCGATGTTGAAGTCAACTGCCTTTGCTTCTTCTAATGGTTTGTTGTCCATTCTTGCTTCGTAATCAAGAATCACATGGTCTCCGGATCGGACCGCTCGAGGTTCTTCAATCGTCCTCAACTGGGCATGGAGCTCTTGTAACCCTTTCAATCTCTCTTCAACCTCTTCCTCTGTAACGACCTCCTGCTTCCCCTGAATATTTAGACCGATATAACCCTCAATTTTGATTTCAGGTTTAACCTCAATGGTTGCCGAATACTGAAAAGACTTTCCGCTCTCAAGCTCTCCAGGATCAATCACAGGTGGAGAAACCGGATGTAAATCCTTCTCGGAAAGAATGCTTGGGTAAGATTCCTGGATCAGTTTCTGAATGGCCTCTGCTTTCACATAATCCTTAAAATATCGCTCCAGGATGTTCCTTGGAACCTTTCCAGGACGGAACCCTTTGATCTTCGCCTTTGCTCCCACCTCCTTGTAAAGGGACTCCACCTCTTTGGTCACTTGATCCAGTGGGATTTCTACATGAATCTTCTTCTTTACCGAGCTGATCTCTTCAACTGTGATATTCATCCAATGTCCCTTTCACACTATTTATATCAATCCCTATAACCTATTTTTCGTCTCTCGCCCCCCCGTCTCTCATCCTTCATCCTTTGTCCTTCGCTCTATTCTTCTCTTCAAACTCTCCTGAGTTCTCAAGATGGTGCCGAGGGCGGGAGTCGAACCCGCACAGTCTTTCGACCACGAGATCCTAAGTCTCGCGCGTATTCCAGTTTCGCCACCCCGGCTCACAAATAGTGAAATCGGTCTCAGGGCTACGGCCACGAAACCCGTTTCGGTTACCAGTAACGGTTGCGTTTAAAAGAATTAAAAACGACAGATGTAACCTTTTATAGACGATACGGGCATCGTTACCCTATCCATTAGACGAAACTTTTTTTAAGCAGATGGTGAGCCGTGCAGGAATCGAACCTGCAACCTACTGATTAAGAGTCAGTTGCTCTACCGATTGAGCTAACGGCTCATCCATTTAAAGATCATTGCAAAATAATCAATTAGCAACGATCTATTAGCAATTGAACGGCTCGATAAGATTTAACAACATTGCTAACTTTATATTGCTAAATTTACAATTTGCAATGTTATTTACATGGCGCGCCCGGTCCGACTCGAACGGACGGCCTGCGGATTCGAAGTCCGACGCTCTATCCAGCTGAGCTACGGGCGCATTTGGGGTGAGTGAAGGGACTCGAACCCTCGACCACTGGGGCCACAACCCAGTGCTCTATCCGACTGAGCTACACTCACCAATAAAAAGATCATTGCAAAATGGCCAATTAACAATAATCAATTAGTAATTAAGAATCTAAAAAACTGGTCCCATTGCTAACGTTGCAATGCTAATTTTACAATTTGCATTGGTTTCTATATCATACGTGGCGCGCCTGGAGGGATTCGAACCCCCGACCCACGGATTAGAAGTCCGTAGCTCTATCCATCTGAGCTACAGGCGCCAGACAGCTAAATAGATGACTTCTCTTAATTTTTATCAAGGGAAATTATAAGATTTAATCGGGCAGGTGTAAAGGGTTTTTTTATTAGATGGAATAACCTTTTAAAAAAAAGAATATTTATAAAAGAAACGCCCCTGTTAACCCCAGTTTACTTCATCAAACATCAACTTGATGCCGTAAAGGAGCTGGTCTTGAGTAAAAGGTTTTGGTATGTAGTAATTTGCTCCCAATTCATAACCCTTAAACATATCGGCATCTTCGGTTCTGGCTGTAAGAAGGATTATCGGAATATTACTCGTTTCTGGATTGCCCTTCACTTCTTTTACAACTTCCCAGCCATCTTTGTTAGGCATATTGATATCACAGATGATCAGGTCGATTTTCTCCTTCCCGATTCGTTCCAATGCCATTACTCCATCTTCTGCCTCTACAACCTCATATCCCTGTCTGTTGAGATTAATTTTTAGGATTTTCCGAATCATCTCTTCATCGTCAACAACCAAAATCCGTTTATTCATAACTTTCACCTCTATTTTAGGGAAATCCCATATCCAAATAATAAAAAAA
>CAKZKY010000323.1 GCA_937124575.1 uncultured Pseudomonadota bacterium
ACTGTGAGACTGGGGAAAAGCTGGCGCCCTTCGGGAATCTGGACGATGCCTAAGGAAACAATTTTCGAAGAGGGGTAAAGATGAATGGGCTCCTGACCGAATTGGATCTCTCCTTGTTTGGGCTTCCGGATTCCTGAGATGGTCATCAACGTGGTGGATTTTCCTGCTCCGTTTGAACCCACAATGGAAACGATCTCTCCCTGATTCACTTCGAGGGAGACTCCTCTCAAGGCTTGGAGATCGCCATAGAAAACTTCGATCCCTTTGACTCTAAGCATTCCCGAATTCCTCGCCCAAGTAGGCCTCAATCACCTGACGGTTTTTCACGACCTCTTCAGGAACTCCTTCAGCAATCTTCTCTCCATAATTGAGAACAACGACTCTTTTTGAGAGGGCCATGACTCCTCTCATGACATGCTCGATCAAGAGAATGGTAATTCCACTCTGGTTCACTTCCCTTAAAAGTCGAATGAGTTCATCTACTTCGGTTGGAGTGAGTCCAGCCATCACTTCATCTAACAGGAGGAGTTTCGGCTCGGTCGCCAAGGCCCTTGCTAATTCCAGACGTTTACGGTGTGGAAGGGTCAATCCAGTGGCCAAAGTTTCAGCTTTATCCTTGAGGCCCACAAATTCGATGATCTTTAATGCCCTCGTTTTTGCCTCATGTACCTTCTCGGTTCTGTTCAGGGCTGCAATGACCACATTTTCCAGAGTGGTAAGTTCCAGAAAAGGTTTGACAATCTGAAAGGTTCTTACCATCCCTTTCTTGCAGACTTGATGGGGTTTGAGACCGATCAGATTCTCTCCTTCAAACCAGATCTCCCCTTGATTGGGCTTATAGAAACCGGTAATGGTATTAAACAGGGTCGTTTTCCCTGCACCGTTTGGACCGATGATCCCTAAAATCTCTCCTGCTTCCAGCGAAAAGGAAACTTGATTGACCGCCTTCAGCCCACCAAAGTTTTTAGAGACTTTATTTAATTCCAAAAGGGGCAAGTTTTTAAACCTCCGTCTCCCTCCCAACCCTCTCCCTCAGAGGGGAAAGGCAAAGGGTGGGAGTGAAATGCTTTTCATTTACCCAGCACCGGTGCCAGCGCCCTTTTAATATACGAGATAACCCCTCTCGGGAAGAAAAGAACAACGGCAACCAGCAAAAACCCATAGATCACCAGATGGAGTCCTTCATACCCGGCCTTTGCAAAGTAGGTCCTCGAAAGTTCAGCCAAAGGAGTGATCAAGAAGGAACCGATGACCGGACCAAGCACCGTACCCATTCCACCGATAATGGGTCTGAGAATGATCTCAATCGAGAAAGCCATCGACATCATCGTCCCTGGATGAAGGTAATAGAGATAATTTGTATAAAAGGCTCCGGCCAAGGAAGTCATGAAGGCACTGATGAAGATGGCAATCATCTTATACTTAAAGACATTGATTCCAAGACTTTCGGCAGCCTCTTCATCCTCTCTCAAGGCCACCAGGTATCGGCCGATCTTTGAACGTTCCAATAGCCCGACCACTAACAGAGAAAAGAGAACATAACCAAGAGCAATATAGTAGTAAGGGATATTCTCTTTGAATTGAAAGTTGGCAAACGAAAATTGAGGGGTGATGAAGAGGCCCTGAAATGAACCAAAAACTTTTAAATGGAGAACGATCAATCTGCCAATTTCAGCAAATGAGATCGTGAGCAGAACAAAATAGACTCCTTTCAGTCCGAAGCGGAAACCAAAAAATCCGATAACCAACCCAATCAGTCCCGCCGCCATCCCTCCGATCCACATCCCTATCCAAGGGCTTAACCCTAAGGTGAGTGTAAGGAGATATGTCATATAGGCGCCCACCCCCACATAAAGGGAATGGCCCAAAGAGATCACTCCAGTATATCCGGTTAAAATATTCCAAGACTGCCCCAGATAGGCATAAAAAAAGATCATGATAATAATGCCTAATTCATAAGAGCTAACGAATTGGGGCAGTATGAGAAGAATGAGCAATCCAATGATGAGGAGGAAATATAATCTTCTCATCCTTTCTTTCCTCCAAATAATCCCTGGGGTCTCAAGATCAGAATGACGATCAAGATAAAGAAGCTGACGACCTGTTTCATGGTCTGAGGGAAATCCAGGTCTAAACCGATTCCATGGAAAATATTCGTGATCAACTCAGGCCCAATGGACTCCGCCACTCCAATGATGAATCCCCCAACCATTGCACCCGTGAGGCTACCCATACCGCCTAAAATCACAATGATAAAAGAGATCAGGGTAAAGGGGGCCCCGATATAGGGAGAAAGAGGCATGATGGGAACGAGCAACCCTCCTGCACAGCCCACACAGGCTGTTCCAATTCCAAAACAAATGGCATACACCCGATTTACATGGGTGCCCACCAGGAAAGCTCCCAAACGATTGTCTGCGGCTGCCCGGATCGATTTTCCCATATCCGTCTTCTTGAGGAAGAGGAGAACCAGAAAGGTAATGATGATGGCAATGGAGAAAGCAATCAGGCGAGGAGAATCGATCGTGAGGAAACCAATCGAATGCGAGCTCAGTGCAAACCGACTTTGTGGACTGATGTAATCGGGCCCCCAAATAAGCCGCGCACTATTCTCGAAGACCATTCCCATCCCAACCAGGGGGAGGACTTGCATGGCTTCAGGAAAATCAAGAATTCGGTTAACGACGGTTCTCTGGAGGAGGTAACCGAGTATGAATAGAATGACCGCGCTGACTAAAAAAGAGAAGAAAGGGTCCACTCCGGTCCAGACGAGAAGGGTGTAGGCGACATACATGCCCCAGACCATCATCTCGCCGTGCGCAAAGTTGATGACCCTCATCACGCCAAAAATAAGGGAGAGGCCCAAAGCAATTAGGCTATAGACCCCTCCCAGAAGAAATCCACTTACGGCTAATTGAAGAATGAGATTTAGGTTCATTCCCTCGATCTCGATTAGACTCCTCTTTCCCAGAGTTGCTTGGGCATTGGATAGACATATTTGGCCTCAGCTGCCTTGTCAGGGAGGACGACCTTGAGCGACTGTCCAATAATTTGAATCATCGCTGTATCGGCATTAATATTATCTCCTCTTTCGTCGAAGGTCACGGCCAATCCAACCATCAGATCTTGTTTGAGATAAGTCTTTTTCAGCGCATTGATAATATCATCAGGTTTGGTTGACTTTGCCCTCTCCAAGGCATCCGCAATCACCAGCACACCCAAATAGGCATATCCTGAGTTAGTATCAATATATTTTCCCGGAAACTTCTTTGAGAATGCGGCATTGACTTCCTTATACAACTTCCCGATGGGGTTGTACCAAGGCACATTATCCATCACATAATCGGCCAGGGCTTTCATGTCACGGATAAATTCGGGTTCGTACCATCCTGGACTTCCCGGACTGATGATTCCCTGAAGTTCAACCCTCTGCTTGTAGAGTTCTCGAATCATCAATTTCGCATCTCCTGGCCTTGCCACCGGAAAGAGAACGTCCGGTTTCAGGGCTTTCACCTTGGAGATCTCTGCAGAGAGATCCTGAATGCCGAGAGGATATTCAATATGCCCCAGTATTTCAATTGGAAACTTTTTGTCTTTCAAAGCCTTAAGGAAAGTCGCCCCTTGAACTCGGCCAAAGAGATCTCCCGTATTGGTTAAGACACCTCTAATCTTGCTGATTTTCTTCTCTTGCATAATCTTACCCATATAGAAGAGCATCGATTCGGCAAATTTGGTCGTTGTCGGGAAGACGCGAAAGGTATACTTAAATCCCTTTCGTGTGATATCATCGGCAGCGGCCACATCCATCACAAAGGGAACCCCCCTCTGCTCACACAGGGTGGCAATCGTCATGGCATTTCCACTGAGAAAGGGACCTACCAAACAAACAGCTCCTTCTTTAATCACCCTCTCCGCCTCTGTGCGTGCCACTTCTTCCTTTGCTTCGGTATCCGCTAATAAGAGCTTCAATTTCGCCCCGCCCATTGACTTAATGCCACCTTTGGCGTTGATGTCATCCACCGCCATCTGGTTGGCCCGACGCATGGAAATACCGATGTCAGAGATGACGCCTGTTACCGGCTGGATTGAGGCGATCTTAATCTCCGGAGGCTGGGCACGCAATAAGGTTGGTACCCCGGCCATAGCCGTAGTGGCTCCTACAGCTGCCGAATACTTCAAAAAAGTCCGACGGCTCATCTTCTTCTTCATAAAAACCCCCTCCTTTCGATATGGTTGGAATTTTTCCTCCCTCTAATGAAAGATGCCTAATATATCCCAAAGTCTTTATGACTTGTCAAGCACTCTTTAAAGAGATTTTTAAACAAGTCCAATAAATTTCTGGTTACACCGATTATCAATGATTACATCGATAAAAACACCGCTATAAAAGCTTTGACTTTCTAATGGGTTAAAACACACCTCTTTTCTTCCTTACCTCCTCTTCATCTCGGCAATCAAATCAATAAACCCCGCTGATCGGTAACCCATCAACCCTCCGTCCGCAACGATTGTTGTTCCGTTGATATAACTGGAATCCTCCGAGGCTAAAAACAATGCAACTTGAACAATCTCCTCTGGCTTTCCAAATCGCTTTAGAGGAACCTGTTGGGCCAACCCAGAGACGAGACTTTCCTTGTTGAGGATGGGGGTGTTCATCCCGCCTGCAATAAACCCTGGAGCAATCGCATTGACCGTGATGTGATATTTACTCCACTCATAGGCCAGAACTCGGGTCAACATGATCACGCCCGCCTTACTGACAGAATAAGGGAGAAATCCTTGCTCTCCTGAAAAACCGATAACAGATGAGATATTAATAATCTTTCCTCC
>CAKZKY010000324.1 GCA_937124575.1 uncultured Pseudomonadota bacterium
ATCGCCTCTAACAAAAAAGCTCCCCCCTTCACAAATCCTTCCATAAAATCCTCCTCTCTTAAAAATAGGAATATTGGAATGTTAGAATAATGGAACGTTGAAAAACAACTTTTTCTATCTCTGATTACCCATTATTCCAATATTCCATTCTTCCATCATTCCATTTTTTCGAAGATTCCAGCAGCTCCCATGCCTCCGCCAATACACATAGACACAAGGCCGTAGCGAACGCCTCTCCGCTTCATCTCATAAAGCAGGGTCGTGGTCAATTTAGCCCCTGTACATCCAAGGGGATGGCCCATGGCAATCGCTCCGCCATTGACATTGACGATATCGAGATTGAGCCCTAATTCCCTGACCACATAAAATGCCTGAGAGGCAAAGGCTTCGTTCAATTCAATCAGTCCAATATCCTCGATGCGGAGACCGGTCTTTTTTAAGACTTTGGGAATAGCATAGGCAGGACCAATGCCCATCACGTCAGGCGGTACACCTGCCACAGCAAAACCCCGGAAGACCGCCATTGGCTTCAACCCCATTGCCTCTGCCTTCTCCCTTGACATCAGAACAAGAGCCGCTGCTCCATCGCTCGTCTGAGAGGAGTTGCCTGCCGTCACTGTGCCTTTGGCCTTAAAGACAGGCTTAAGCGCAGCCAATCCCTCAAGAGAGGTGTCATAGCGCACACCTTCGTCGGTATCAAAAATCACCTCCTTCACAACGACCGTTCCATCCCCCTTCACCTCTTTTACTTTGGCTGGGATAGGAATGATCTCCTCCTTAAACCGTCCCTCCTTGATAGCCCGGGCTGCCTTCTGATGGCTGGCAAGGGCAAAACAGTCCTGATCTTCTCTTGAGATATTGAACCTCTCAGCCACATTCTCTGCTGTGAGTCCCATGGATGTGTAAACCTGAGGGTTATGGTCCACCAGATAAGGGTTGGGCGAGGGAGTCAAACCCATGATAGGTACCTGACTCATAAATTCGACGCCACCTGCCAACATGACATCTGTCGCACCGACCATAATCTCGTAAGCCGCTGTTGCAATGGCCTGCAGCCCAGAGGAGCAGAACCGGTTGACGGTCTGTCCTGGCACGGTATGAGGAAACCCTGCCCTCATGGCCACCACTCTTGCGAGATTGAGGCCCTGGTCTGATTCAGGAAAGGCACATCCTAAGACAACATCATCCACATCCTCCGGCTTCAAACCAGGCACCCGATCAACAGCTTCTTTAATGACGATCGCTGCAATCTCGTCCGGCCGCGTATCCTTAAGGATTCCTCTTGGGGCTTTGCCCACTGCTGTCCTCACTGCTGATACCACCACCGCTTCTCTCATAAGAACCTCCCCTTCCCCCCACCCAGCCCTCCCCCTCGGAGGGGGGAGGGTAAGGGAGGGGGTGTTTCAAATTTTAAATTTAACCCCACCTCACCTCCCCTTGATTTAAGGGGAGGTAGAGAGGGGTTACTATTTTGCACTGTTTAATTTCTGAGTGGTTTTCCTTTCTTCAACATATATTCGATACGTTCCTGGGTCTTGGTTTCACCACATAGACTGAGAAATGCCTCTCTTTCCAGATCCAGAATATGTTGCTCGGTCACTTCTGTTCCGTCTGGCAAGTTTCCACCGGTCATGACATGGGCAATCTTTTTAGCCACATGTTCATCATAGGCGCTGATATAACCGCCTTCCCTCATGTAGAAAAGGCCCATCTTTAAAAGCGCATAGCCTCTTTCTCCGAGGACCTTAATATTTTTAGACCGTGGAGGACGATAACCATCTCTAAGAAGTTCCAGTACAGTTCGTTTGGCGTCATGTAGGAGGTAATCACGGTTGATGGTTATCCGATCAGTGGATCTCATGTAGCCAAATTTCTGAGCTTCCTTTGCGCTCGTAGCCACCTTCGCCATGGCAACGGTCTCGAAGGCCTTACGAACGAAGGGAAGATGATCGGCATCAACGCCATCTGGAATGCCTTCGGTACAACGGATCAACATCTCTTTGGTTCCACCTCCGGCTGGAATCAATCCGACACCGACTTCGACCAGTCCCATGTAGGTCTCTGCGGCAGCCTGCATTTTAGCACAGGCCATAGCGACCTCACATCCGCCCGCAAGCGTCATGCCGAAAGGAGCAGCGACGACCGGTTTTTCAAAATATTTGACTGCCATCAGGGCATCCTGAAAAGCCTTCACCACCATCTCAATATCATCCCAATTCTCATCCTGGATCTCAAAGAGGATGAGCATCAAGTTGGCTCCAACTGAGAAGTTTTCAGCCTGGTTTCCAATGACCAGACCATCGAATTTCTCTTCAACCTGTTTCAACGAATCTCGGATCATCTGAACCGTATCCGCTCCGATGGAGTTCATCTTCGAATGGAACTCAAGACAGGCCACGCCATCTCCCAAATCAATCAGACTGGCTCCTGGATTCGAAAGCACCATCTTGTTCCTTTCCTTTAAGCTAGGTAGAAGAATAATCTCCGGTTTCTCTTCAATCTCCTGATATTGAAGGCTCCCAAGGTCAAAGTAGGAGACACGACCTTCCTTTTTTTCATAAAAAGACGAATACCCTTTGTTGAGGAGTTTCTCGACCAATGGAGGAATGCTCTCTCCCTCCTTTTCCATCCTCTTGACCGACGATTTCAAATCAATGGCATCCCAGATTTCGAACGGCCCTAATTCCCAGTTATATCCCCATCGCATGGCGCGATCGACATTGACGATATCATCTGAAATCTCAGGAATCCTCTCTGCGGAATAGAGGAGTGTCTTCTTTAAGATCTTCCAGGCGAACTGCCCTCCTCGATCCGGACTTGTGACCATGCTTTTAATTCGTTCTCTCACATCCTCAATATTTTTGGCCGCCTCCACAGAAGGAAAAGTCACTTTCTTTTGAGATCGGTATTCCCCTTTTTCATAATCCAAAACCAGAGTTTCCTCTTTTCCGTCTCCTTTCACCCTTTTATAAAAACCCTGCTTGGTCTTCTGACCCAACCACTGGTTTTTGATCATCAATTCGATAAAGGGAGAGGGTTTAAAATATTCCTTTTCTTTACCCTCTGGAAGGCTATCGTAGAGATTTTTTGAAACATGGGACATGACATCGATTCCAACCAGATCCCCAAGTTTGAACGTGGCTAATTTCGTTCGTCCGATGGCAGGCCCGGTGATCTGATCTACCTCTTCGATGAGATAGCCATCCTCGAGCGCTGTCCTCATGGTAACAGCCCCTGCAAATGCTCCAATCCGGTTTCCAATGAAATTGGGCGTATCTTTGGCATAGACCACGCCCTTTCCTAAAATCTTCTCGCCCACCTCGGCCATCTTTTGGACAACGGCCTTCGATGTCGATCGAGCGGGAATGATCTCCAGAAGCTTCATATAACGGGGTGGATTGAAAAAGTGTGTCCCCAAAAATCGCTCTTCAAAGTCTGTGGAAAAACCCTCACACATCTTCTGAATGGAGATCCCCGATGTATTGGAGCTGACCACTGCTTCCTCCTTTAAGAATGGAAGGATCTTCTTGAAGAGCTCCCTTTTGATATTCAAATTTTCAAGGACAACTTCAATCACCCAATCGGCCTCCGAAATCCAGGAGAGATGGTCCTCGAAGTTTCCAACGGTGATGAGCCCTGCATCCTCCTTCAGATAGAGAGGAGCTGGTCGCGCTTCCTGGATATTCTTCTTGCCCAGAATGGCAAAACGGTTTCTGAATTCAAGACTCTCGGGAGTCAATCCTTTCTTCTTTTCCGCCTCTGTTAGCTCTGGGGGAACAATGTCAAGTAGAAAGGAAGGAATCCCTACATTGGCGAGATGAGCCGCAATCGCACTTCCCATCACACCTGCTCCCAAAACTGCCGCTTTTCTAATCCTTCGACTCATAACTCATCCCCTTTCCTCCCCCACTCCTTCCCTATCCCCGAAGAGGGGAGAGGGAATGGGTGAGGGGAAATCTTAAAATTAACTTTTTAGTCCACCATGCCCCCCTATATCCAAGAGGGAAGCTTGGGATTTTCTAAGAAAAGCCTGAATCGTATTCTTTTTAGAAATCTGTCCTTCGGTGATAAACCGGAACCGGTCTCCAGGGCCAAGAAGCCTCTTCTGAATCTCCTTGGAAGAAAGCCCCTGCCTTATTCCTTCCTCAACCTTTTCCTTAAGACTTTCCAAAAAGTCAATTTTCTTCTGAAGGGCATCTCCAGGTCTCTCAATGGGGCCGCTGAATGAGCAGAACATCTTGCGAGGCTCAAGAGCGGCAACCCTCTTCAGCGAATCGAGAAGCTCATAGATGTCTTCATCCTCTCTTGTGTATCTCACCTCTTCATCGAGAAACATATCCCCTGAAAACAACCAACCTTCATTGGGTTCATAGATGCAGACATGATCGTCTGTATGGCCGGGGGTGGAAAGAATTAAAAATCTATAATTTCTGGTTCGGACCTCTGAATCTATCGGAGCCATATCCGCTGGAGGTGGGGTACCCCAGACAAAACGTCGGTAAAGCTTGATCCATCGGGATGGAGATTTCATATAGGTTGTCGTCCTGGGATGGCCCATCGGAAGAATGCCATACCTCTTGCTGATCCAGAAATTGTTCCCTGTATGGTCCTCATGGTGATGCGTGTTGATAACAGTATCAATGCGGGGAAATCCGTCGCAGACTTTTAGAAACCCCTTCCGGCACCTTGAAAACCCTGTATCAACCAGAAGACCATCCACATAAAAGGCATAAACCTTAAAAACAGGAACTCCGAGTAGTCGGCTCGTCATTCGAATAGAACACACTGGACCGCTGAGCTCACACTTGATCGAATATCGAAGCATAAACGATCTTATTTAACACCAACCCCACTCATAATAAAATGGATCAATTCATTGGTCTGATTCACCCCAAAAGAGGACTGACTCGGTCTGCCATAGGTAAAACCTTTAAACAACAGGAAGAGACAGTGTGCCACAACCTTCTCGTCCATCTTACGGAAAACACCCTTCTCCGTTCCCTCTTTTAAGATGGAAATAAAAATCTCTTCTATACCTGTCTCAACGATGTGAGGTTTGTCTTTTAAAAAAGGCGTGTAGAACCCGGATTCATCATTTAGGACATTGACAATAAATGGATTCTGGTCAAGATATTTCTTGGCCAATCGAATATAGGTCTGAAGTTTTTCTGCGGGATCTGTGATCTTACTGAGCTGATTGAGGATGGCCTTTCTAACTGACAAGGCCTCAAACATTAGAAGCTCTTCGAGAATCTTCTCCTTATTTTCGAACTCCTGGTAGAGAGTTCGCTTTGAAATGCTGGCATCTTTTGCAATTTCGTCAACCGTGGTCTTGGTGAAGCCAAACCTCTCAAACCTCTTTTTAGCAAGATTCAGAATGAGTGTTCTCTTTTCCGATTCCATCGCAACCAGAAAACTAATTTAGTTTTTTGTTTTTCTTACCATATCCCAAATTCCTTGTCAAGTTATTTTTATTTAAGCCTTAAATGATGAGACAGGAAAAAAATAAAAGGAAATACTAATGATCTCTAATAGATTGGAGGCTATCAAATGTGCAATAAATATTGACCTATTTGAAGTTACTTCTCTTGCCGTCTTAAGTCATTTTAAGATTAACAGATTCGCTTGAAATCTGAGAGGAGAACATTTAGACTCTCAAGTTTGGAAACTTAATTCTTTTATAAGTTTTTATTCCATTGGAAATTAAAGGGGGTCCTTTCCGTTCAGGGTCTATCCGGTGGGCTTCTCACTCCGAGCACATTCTTTTGGGCTACATGGGTATAGATCATGGTGGTTTGAAGATTCCTGTGGCCTAACAACTCCTGAATCGTTCTGATATCGTAACCATTTTCAAGAAGATGGGTGGCAAAGCTGTGCCTCAAGGTATGAACAGAAGCCTGTTTTGTAATACCCGCCTTTCCAGCAGCTACCTTGAATGCCTTTTGAAGCAGGGATGGATGGACATGATGCCTTCTCACTGTCTTGCTTCTTGAATCAACGGAGAGCGATTTAGATGGAAAAAGCCAGAACCATCCCCATTCCTTCCCTGCATTGGGATATTTCTTCTCCAGAGCATCTGGAAGTGAAACTTCCCCGTAACCCATCTTCAAATCCTGATCATGGAT